>JAQBPH010000535.1:0-13268 GCA_028287625.1 Chloroflexota bacterium
GCTGCTCGTCGTCGGAGGCGAGCGCGCCGAGCGGGTCGCGGCGGGCCGGGAGTGGGCCGCCGGGTTCACCTGGGACGCCACCGCACGGCGCACCCTCGAGGTGTACCGCAGCCTGTACGGAGTGTGACGGGGCCATGGCACAGGTTGTGAGCGCGGCGGTGGACGGCTACCATGCACGGCGCCACGCACCCCCACACGTTCTTCCCTCGTGGCCATCTCCGGGTCCCGCATGAAGCACTCCGTCCCCGCACCGCCGACCCCACTGCGACGGGCCGCCGCCCTGGCGGTGCTCACCACCGTGCTGACCGCAGTCGCGCTCGGGCTGGTGCGCGCCGCCGGGCAGATCGCGCCCGCGACTCCGGTGGTGCACGATCCCCCGATGGGCGTGCACGCCCTCCAGGAGCGGCAGTTCGCCGGCGGCGCGGCCGCGCCCGCGACGGTGCGGATGACGCCGGTGCCGACCACAACTCCGGCGTCCGGCACTGCGACCCCGGCCGTGGCCGGCGGCCCGGCGCGCGAGGTGTTCGGCTTCGCGCCGTACTGGGACATGGCGAACTGGAGGCAGTGGCAGCTCTCCCGGCTCTCCACCATCGCCTACTTCGGGGTCACCCTCGACGGCAACGGCAATCCCGTCCACGACGAGGGGTGGACGGCGTGGCAGGGCCAGCCGCTCACCGACATGGTGAGCGCGGCGCACGCCGCCGGGGTGCGCGTGCTGGTGACGGTGAAGTGCTTCGACCAGCCCTCGATCGCCTCCATCGTCAGCGTCCCCACCCACGCCCAGGCGGCGATCTCCACCGCCGTGTCCCTGGCCCGCCAGCGCGGTCTCGACGGCGTCGACATCGACTTCGAGGGCGCCGCCTCCCCCACCTACCCGACCATCGCCCAGGACCTCACCGGCTTCATGGGCGGGCTCACCGCCCAGACCCACGCCGCCATCCCCGGCAGCGAGGTGGTCATCGACACCTACTCCGGCTCGGCGAGCTGGGACGGCGGGATCTTCCACGTCGCCGCGCTGGCGCCCAACGTCGACGCCCTCTTCGTGATGGCGTACGACATGAGCTTCGACAACACCCCCCAGCATGCCTCCGCCGACGCGCCGCTGAACGGCTGGACCTACAACGACACCACCCTGGTGACGCAGTATCTGAGCAAGGCGCCGGCGTCGAAGATCATCCTCGGCGTGCCCTACTACGGCCACAAGTGGGACGTCAGCGCACCCATCGCCAACGCCCCCGGCAGCGGCTCGGCGCAGGCCGACACCTACTCCAGCACCTTCGACGACTTCGCCTGCGCCCAGCAGCTCACCCGGCAGTGGGACGCCACCGCGGCCACCCCCTGGGCGACCTGGCACTCGCCGGCCTCGGGCGACCCCTGCGGCGCCAACCGCAACAGCTGGCGGGAGATGTACTACGAGGACGTCACCTCGATCGGCGCCAAGTACGACCTCGCCAACCGGTCGAACCTGCGCGGCGCGGGGATCTGGGCGCTCGGCTACGACGACGGCCACACCGAGCTCTGGGACCTGATCGGCAGCCATGTCAACGTCTCCCACGCGCCGGTGGCCCACGTCACCGCCCCGGCGGGGCCGGTGGGCACCACCGACGTCCCGGTCGCCTGGGGGGTCGACGCCGGCAGCGTTCCGGCCAGCTCCTACCGGATCTGGTCGAGCCAGGACGGCGGCGCCTGGACGCCGTGGGTCGTCACCGCCGGCACCGCGGCGGTGTTCCACGGCTTCGCCGGGCACGGCTACGGCTTCTACGCCGAGGCGTTCGGCGCCGGCGGCCGCGGCTCGGGCGCGCCCAACGGCTCCACCCCGCCGCAGGCGGTCACCCAGGTCGCCGCCACCGCCACCCGCGCCCGGCCCTTCACCGGCCTCTACGCCGTCGACGCGTACGGCAGCCTGCTCTCCGGCTCCTCTCCCCCGCTGCCGGCGAGCGCCACCTGGCCGGGCTGGAGCATCGTCCGCGGCACCGCCATGGCCCCCGGCGCGCAGGGCGGCTACGTGCTCGACGGCTTCGGCGGCATCCATCCCTTCGGCTCCGCCCCCATCCTCGCCACCAGCGGCTACTGGTCGGGGTGGGACATCGCCCGCGGCCTGGCCATCGCCCCCGGCGGCCAGGGCGGCTACACCGTCGACGGCTGGGGCGGCGTGCACCCGGTCGGCAACGCGCCGCTGGTGAACGCCAGCTCGTACTGGCCGCGCTGGGACATCGCCCGCGGCATCACGCTGAACGCCTGCGACCCCACCGGCCACAGCGGCTGGGTGCTCGACGGCTGGGGCGGGGTGCACCCCTTCGGCGGCGCCGCGCTCCTCCACGCCAGCTCCTACTGGCCGGGCTGGGACATCGCCCGGGCGATCGTCAGCGTCTGCACCGGCGGCCAGCAGGGCGGCTACGTGCTCGACGGCTGGGGCGGAGTGCACCCCTTCGGGGCGGCGCCGCCGCTGACGACCACCACCTACTGGCGCGGCTGGGACATCGCCCGCGGCCTCGCCGTGCTCCCCGGCGGGGGCGGTGGCTACGTCGTCGACGGCTGGGGCGGCTTCCATCCCATCGGCAGCGCGCCGCCGGTGGACGCCCCCGTCTACACCCCGGGGCACGACCTGGTCCGCGGCGCCGCGGCCAGCTGACGGGCCCCGGAGCGGGGCGGCGACCAGCGCCGGCCGCGAGTTGGAACTCGCCGCGAGGCGGCCGAACGCCCCCGCGCTCGCGATGGCGGGAGGCTGACGTCCGTGGTCAGGATCGACATCCGTGCACCGCAGACCTGGAGCGCACCGGTCATCCACCACCCCGGAGCATGGCATCCCAATCTTCGTGGCGGCGGCGCGGCGACCTCAGGATCGCAGCCCCCGGCCAGAAGCCACCAACCAGCGAGCCGATTGCGGGTCGCCATTGGCGTAGGAGGCGGGTTCAGGCACTAGGACCGAGCCCTCGACAGACATCGACGGACGCGTGGCTCTCGAGGATAGATGGCGACGGGGTCGTGAATCCGGCCCGTCCCCTGGCCGGCCACCGGTTCGTAACATAGCGGCAACTCGTCCGTGATCCTCAAGTCGATGACGGGGCAAAGACGTCTGCGGCAGGAGTGGCAGAACAGCGCCCGGCATTCCCACGAGACGCTTGAGGGCATCTCCCAGCTGCTCGCTGGGCCGGGCGCTCCTTCGAGCAGGCCGAGGCGGACGCCCCTGCTCGTTCAGCATCTCTGGCCCCCGGGACCGTCGGAAAGCCTTCAGGACAGCTGTGCTAGAGTTCATCGTCGATAGTCAGGATCTCATCAGCCCTGTCGCGCGTTCCGGGCCGCCAGCACCGGATCGAGCAGGCTTGCAGGCGGTTCAGCGAGGCTGCGCAGGGAGGCGCGGCGATGGGAAGAAGGACCTCGAGCAGCAGCACGCCGACGCTTTCATGGGGACCGCTCCCGACCGGCCGATCACCTCACTGAGGGCTCTCGGTGGAGTCACCTTGCCGAATTATCTGCGGTCTAGGACTCAGCCACGCCTCGGCACTGAAAACGTTATTGGCCTGAAGGCCCTGAGCGAGGGGGTGGACCACTTCCCCAGAGTTGCGGCCACGTACTCGACCACCGACCGGAATGTCGGTATCCGGGCCGCCGGTTTCGTCGGGGAAGCGTGAGTGGGCGGCAACGGCGGCGGTCAACCGCCGCCGGAGCAGAAGACGTCCCTCGGCTTCCCCATGCGCCCGGCGGGCGACGGGGACACCGTCAAAGCGGGCTGTCACTCTTGGTACGAGCTCGCCGGGGAGATCAGCGGTGCCTTCACCGACCTCGACCGGGCGATCTCTGGGATGCGGTGGTCCGGCGACGCCCGGAAGGCCTTTGACGCCGTCTGGTTGCAGTTCTCCCGGCATGGTACTGAGGCGTCCCAGTACGCCCAGGAGATGGGTGACAACCATATCAAGCTGGGCAACCAGATTGAGGATGCGCAGCACGAGTGGGACGTAGCGATGGCCGCCATGGCGGCGTCGACGGCCGTCGGCATCGGGCTCACCTTCGTCACCTTCGGCATCTCCGACGCCGTCGCCGAGGGAGCGGCCACCGCAGCTGTGGGGACCATGGAGACCGTCTGCGCGGAGTTCGACATTGCCCTCGACGCTGCCGTACAGGCGCTGATGGACGCCATGCGCGTGGCCGTCCAGCTAGCGGTGAAGTTCACCCTGCAATTCGCCATCAACGTGGTCTCGCAGGAGACGTCGAACGTGGTGGACGGCAGGAGCCTGGGTAACGTCGACCTGCGCCAGGCGGCGGGATCCGCCATCGGCGCCGCGACGGTGAGCGGAGGAGTCGGCGGCGCGAGGATGAGCGCCGTCGTCGGCGGGGAGGGTGAATCTGTCATTGGCGGGGAGGACGAAGCTGTCGTCGAGATGGCTCAGGGGCAGGCGGAGACTACTCTTGCCCGGCTGGGACAGCACAAAGCGGGCTCCGAGGTCGACCACCTACCCAACGTCGAGCGCGCAGACGTCGACGTGACAAAGTTCAGCGATTATTCCATGAATGAGAGCCATCCGGCCAACGGAGGGAAATGGGTGGCGTGGAACGATGTCGGGTACAGCATTGACAGCGCGTCGGGTCGTGCGGCAGCCGCTCAAGATGTCATGAGACAGCTCGATGCCCAGCTCCCAGAGACAACCGCGACATTCTCCAAGACGACCGAGTGGGGCTCCAGGTTTCAGGTACGGACAACGATTGCGGGGCCCAATGGGAGGATGGGAACGCTGGTAACGGTGTGGCAGTACGATAAGGGCTCGGATATACCGAAACTCATCACCAACTGGCTTGAGACGCACTCATGAGGGACTACGCTGATGCCTGAGATGTACGATCGTGTCAGGACACTGGTGGAAACAGAGTCGGAGTTTCAGGATGTCAAGATCCCTCCCGGAAGCATGGGCACGATCGTCTACGTCTACAAAGAGCCAGAAGGCTATGCGATCGACGTCGAAATCCCTCGTGAGGATCTGGCGGGTGGTAAGAGCTGGGAAAACGTGGTCCTCAAGCCGGATCAATTTGTCGTATTACCGAAACAACAGGCGGGAGGAGCCGCGGCGAGTGAGGAGACCTCCGCTGCCAGTCCGACCGACAGGGAAGCGCGAGCGGGCGGGGACTGATCACGACCGCACCATACGGGCGTGATCCGACGGCGCCGACGCGGACCCGTCACAACCCGCCTCGACAGCCCGTCAGCACAAGCCGCGAGAGGTCGCCGTCCCGCGCTGGCCCGGGCGCTTTCCCGGCGAAGGCTAGGCCTCCGCTCGCAGGGCGAGGTCCAGGTCATCGGTACTCACGCGGTGATCGGCATCGCATAGGAGCTGCACGCTCACCCGCTCACCGCAACCCGTGTGTCGCAGCTCCACAGGACCGCCGGTCTCGTCGAGCCAACGGTCGCCCCATTGCATGAGCGCGACCAGAGCCGGGAGGAGGTCGGCGCCCTTCTCGGTGAGCCGGTAGCGCTGCCGGGTCCGCTGGCCTGGCTCCCGGTAGTCCTCCCGTTCGAGAAGCCCTTCATCGACGAGCTCGCGCAGCCGGGTGGCGGCGACCGGCTCGCTGATCCCCGCGCGCGAGGCCAAGTCGTCGAAGCGGGTGGTGCCAAAGAAGGCCTCGCGGAGGATCAGGAACGCCGATCGGGTGCCCACGACCTCCAGGGCCGCGGCGATCGAGCAGCGATCGGCCGCCCAGGCGTCCCGAGGGTCGAGGGCTCCGGTCATGCGAACGGCGTGCTTCACGTGGTGATGATAGCTGACTTGTGTAGAACTTAGTCAGGCTGCTAGAGTGGCCTGGCTATGGCGCTTCTAAGTCAGCAGCCTGATCGACTTTTCCTGATCACCGGGGCGACGGGGACAACGGGGACCACCACCGTGCACCTGCTCCTTGAGCGTGGGCATCGGGTCCGTGCCTTCGTGCATCGGGAGGACGACCGCTCCGCGGCCCTGGCCGCCGCGGGAGCCGAGATCGTGGTCGGCGACCTGCTCGACCTTCACGCTGTGAGCTCGGCCATGCGGGGCGTGAGCGGCGCGTACTTCGTGTACCCCATCGCTCCCGCTCTTGTCGACGCGACCGTCGTGTTCGCACAGGCGGCCACGGAGGCCGGCGTGAGGTCGATCGTCAACATGTCCCAGATCTCCGCCCGGCGGGAGGCTGCCAGCAACGCCGCCCGTCAGCACTGGCTCTGCGAACGCCTGCTCGACCGGACCGCCGTGCTGACTGCGCACCTCCGGCCGACGTTCTTCGCCGAATGGATCACGTGGTGGTGGAGCCTCCGGGACGGTGAGGGCGTTCTGCGCCTGCCCTTCGGGACGGGCAGGCACGCGCCGGTCGCGGGCGTCGATCAGTCGTATGTGATCGCGGCCATCCTGGAGAACCCCGAGCCGCACGACCAGCAGGTCTACCCGCTTCACGGTCCGGTGGAGATGGACCACGACGGCATCGCCGCCGCCTGCTCCCGCGCGCTCGGCATCCCCGTGAGGTACGAGCCCATCAGCATCGAGGAGTTTGCCGCAGCCCTCGCCTGCGCCGGGAGGTCCTCTCATCTGATCCAGCATCTGAGCAATGTCGCCATCGACTACCGCAACGGCGTCTTCCAGGGCACGAACAACCTGATCGAGGTAATCGGCAACCGCACGCCGTCGACCGTGGAGGACTTCGTCGCCGAGCGGAGGAACCTTTTCGAGCGAGACGGTCGGCTGGTCGTCCCGGCGTCGAAGCACTGACACCGGCTGGGGGACTGGCATGGACATGGGCGAGGGGCGGGTCATTCAGGTGAACGGAATATCGATCTACGTCGAGGACCATGGCAGCGGCGTGCCGGTGCTGCTCCTGCACGGGTGGCCGGATTCGGCGGCCCTGTGGCGGAACCAGATCCCGGTTCTCGTCGCGCACGGCTTCCGTGTGATCGCGCCGGACATGCGCGGGTTCGGACGATCCAGCCGCCCGCAGGAGGTGGCCGCGTACGCGCGGGCCAACGCGGTCGCCGACGTGACAGGGGTTCTCGACGCGCTCGGCATCCAGACGGCGCACGTCGTCGGCCACGACTGGGGTGCGGCGGTGGCCTGGCTGATGGCCATGCTCCACCCGGACCGGGTTATCCGGATGGTCATCATCTCGGTGCCGCATCCGGGCGTGCCGCTCACCCTGCGGCAGCAGGAGATGGGCTGGTATCAGTTGTTCTTCCAGTTCGCCGGGATCGCCGAGGCGACGATCCAGCATGATGACTGGGCGTGGCTGCGCGCTTTCACCCGTGGTGACGGCGACCTGGACCGCTGGATCGAGGACCTGGGGCGGCCGGGTGCGCTGACCGCCTCGCTGAACTGGTACCGGGCCAACCTGGCGCCTCGCATGCCCGGACCGCGGCCGGAGCTGCCGCCGGTCACGGCGCCAACGCTGGGCATCTGGTCGACCGGCGATCACTATCTCGACGGCGAGCGCTTCCGAGAATCCGGCACCTACGTGCAGGGACGATGGCGCTACGAGGAGATCGACGGCGCCAGCCACTGGATCCCGGTGGATGCGCCCGGACGGCTCAACGACCTGCTTCTCGAGTGGCTCAGGGGAGATACGGAGTGTCCATCGGCGGAATGACAGACGACGGCAGAGCGTGTGTGCTCGCAGACGGCAACCGGATTCCCATGCTCGGGCTCGGAGTCTGGCAGGTGCCGAACGGACCGGAGTGCGTCAACGCCGTCCAGTGGGCACTCGACCTCGGATATCGGCACATCGACACGGCCCAGGCATACGGCAATGAGGAGAGCGTCGGGAGGGCGCTGCGCCAGAGCGGTCTCCCGCGCGAGGAGGTGTTCATCACCACCAAATTCCACCCCACGCGCGAGGACCCGGCCGCTGAGATCGAGGGAAGTCTCAAACGCCTCGGGGTGGACTACGTCGACCTGTACATCATCCACTGGCCCGAGGGTGGTCCGAGGTGGGCGTGGCCCGGGATGGAGAGAGCTCGGGAGCGGGGATACGCGAGATCGATCGGGGTCTCCAACTTCGACGTCGCGGAGCTCAGCGCGCTGACGGCAAAGGCGACCATCGCTCCGGTCGTGAATCAGGTGCAGTTCAGCCCATACGAGTACCGCAGGGCCTTGCTCGATGCCTGCCGGAAGAGCAGGGTGACGCTCGAGGCCTACAGCCCGCTGGGGCACGGGAGTCACATCTCGAGCGAGACGGCCACACGGATCGCGCGGCGTCTCGGGCGCACCCCCGCCCAGGTGCTGCTTCGCTGGTGCATCGAGCGACGGGTTCCGCTGATCGCGAAATCGACCCACCGTGAGCGCATCGCGGAGAACGCCCAGGTCTACGATTTCGCTCTCTCCGACCAGGACCTGGCGGAACTCGACGGGGTCGACCGGACCGGGGGCACGGACATCGCCCTCGAGGAGAAGTGGTGGTGAAGCGCGACATGCCCCTCGACGGCGAGCGCGAGACAGAACTGTGACCGTGGACGACGCCGTCGCCCGCGCCCTCGACATCGGGCCGGACTCCTCCCCGACCGAGCGCACGATCGACATCACAACGGTGGGCAGGCGCAGCGGCATGCCTCGCCGCGTGGAGGTCTGGTTCCACCGCGTCGACGGTCGCTGGTACCTCACCGGCATGCCCGGACCCCGCAGTTGGTACGTGAACCTGCGAGCACATCCGCGCTTCGTCGTCCATCTGAAACACGGGGCCACGGCCGACCTGCCCGCGACCGCGGTGCCTGTGGACGAGCGGACACGACGGCGCGTGATCACCGCGGTCCTCGACCTGCAGAACCGGCCCGAGATCGCCGCGCGGGTCAGCCGGCGGCAGGACCTCGACGAGTGGCTCGCGCGCAGCCCGCTGGTCGAGATCGCGTTCGACGACGAGCAGCGCACGTGAGCCTGCGCCGCCGACCGGTCGCGAGCGCTCCGCACCTACGCCCGGCTCCGCGCCGCCCTCGGCCTCGAGGCTCGACCGGCGTCCCTCATCCCGACGCGGCAGCCGGTGCGGATCGAGGACGACCTGGTCGCCGCCCTGTGTGCGGCGCTGTTGGTCAGCCGCGACGTCCCCCTCGCCGATCTCGCGGGCGGGATGCCGAGAACAACGAGTTATAACTATCCATAATTTCTGTTATAAGTGGTTATAGAATGGCTCATCGTCGATCCTCTGCGCCGTTGCACCTGCGCCCGAACGTGCGAGAGGGAGCAGGCGGCGGAATTGGCGGCGCCGGGCCAACGCGATGGGCGGTGGTCGACGTCGAGGGTGACCGCCGGGCGACCGGGGTCTCCGCGGCCAGCTGCGGCGGAGAGGAGTCCTCGACCACGAACGCGGCGGTGAAGATGATCTCTACCTCCTCCGGCCGGCGCCCGTGGCCTCGCCGGCTACGATGGCGTGGGCGCGAGCTCGTGATGTGTCTGGCTCCCTCCCCTGGACGCGAAGCCGCAGTTCTGATTGAGCCCGTCGACATGCCGAACGGCTCCATGCGGTCACACCGCGAAGGGATGACTGGCGACCGAGTTGCCTCGCTGCGCCTCTGACAAAGCGCCCACATCTGCGCGTGGAGCCCGCCGCCCCTCGCCGGCGATCGTCCCGGTCCCGGCCGCTTCCGCATGTCTACCCCCGAGCTTCGTGAACTGAGGACGCGTCCTTGACAACCGATGGTGCTTTCAGGGATGCCACATCCCCGGGGAGACCGCCGGCCGGGCTCCAGGGCGGGTGGGGGCTCGGCGGTCGGCGATGTCCCGAATTCAGCGGACCTGCACGACGCCGGTCATCCCCGCATGGATGCTGCAGGCGTAGTGATATGTGCCTGCGGCGGGGAAGCGCAACGAGTAGCTGTCGGTGGGAAACGGCCTGCCGCCGAACAGACCGGAGAGGACGTCTCCGCCGCCGTAGTCGCTCCCCGGCGGCAGCGTCGGCGGGCCGAAGTTGCGGGGGTCGAGAAGCGCGAGACTGGCGCCGAACACGACGATGTGCGGCTCGTAGCGGTCGTTCCGCCAGGTCACCACCTGACCGGCCGCGATGCTGATCGAGGCGGGGAGGAAGCTGTTGATCGTCACCTCTCTCCCCGTCGTCCCCGCCTGCACCGTCCCCGCGGGGGGTGTCGCCACGGTCGCGACGGCGGTCGCCGCATCCGCCTGGTCGGCGGCCAGCTGACGGTCGCCGGCGCTGCGCACCTCGGTATCCGTGGGGATCGGGCGGTCGGGGGACACGACCGTCAGTGTCCCCGCCATGGCCGGGTGGAGCAGGCAGACGAAGCCGTGGCGGCCGGGCCGCAGGCTCGGGGACAGGCGCAGCACCGCGGTCTGGCCGGCGTCGAGGATGCCGCTGGTGTAGAAGGGCTGGGCGGCATATGCGGCCAGGGCGCGCTCCGGCGCGGGCGATCCTGACGGAGGCGGTGCCGCCGGCGGCGCCCCGGGGCACATCCTCGTCGCGGCGGTCACCGGCCGGGTGCTGACGCAGGGGCCCGCGGTGATCGGTGTGAAGCCGACGCCTGGGTCGATCAGCGCTGGCTGGTCGGAGCGGTCGGCGGCGACGCCGAAGGCGAAGGTGTGCAGCGTCGCCGCGCTGCGGTTGCTCACGCCCAGGGTGTCACCGGGGTGCGCCGTCAGGGCGGCGGGATAGAAGGCGAGAAACTCCCGCTCCGGATGACCGGCCTGCACCTCGCCGGCGCGGACGTTGATCGTGACCGGCCCCGCCGACCTCGGAGAACCGGCGGCGGTGCCGCCTCGACCTCCGCACGCGGCCATCGACGCCAGCACCGCACCCATGGCAGCCAGGGTCGCGAGCAGACGCCTCGTACGCATGCCGTCCATGCACATTCCCTCGTCACTCCCTCTGCCGCGGGCGCCTGCGGCGCTCACCGCCGGGCCGGCCATCGCGGTCCGGCGAGCTCAGGCGGTGCGCCGCAGGGAGCCCGCACCACCACCACCCGGCTGGCAGAGAACGTCGATCACCTTCGCGACATCGTTGCTCTCCCGAGCCCGAATGGCCGCGAGCGCCGCGTTGTACGCCAACCCCGGCGGGTGGAGGACGAGGTTGCCGAGCACCGTGGTCCAGCCGTCCAGCACGTCGATCTCCTGCGGCCACTGCGTCGGGTCCAGGTGGCTGAGCCGCGTGGCGACGCTCCACGCGTTGGCGCGAGCTCTGTCCAGGCTGAAGCGGATCAGCCCGTCCTCCGCCTGGGGGTCGACGCGGTCCAGCAGCCTGATCCAGGGTGAGACCTCTTCCACGTCGGTCCTGGTTTGCGCGATCATGCCGGCCAGGATGTCGTTGATCCGGTTGAAGTCGCCCTGCAGTTCGGGCAGCTGCGGACCGGGAGCGGTCTGCGCCGCGGCGATGCCCAGGTCGAGGTTGATGTGCGCGTTGATGCCCAGCAGGAGATGCTGGAGGATGAGCGGCTGCCTGGTGACCGCCGCCTGGAAGGACAGCAGCCAGCATCCACTTGGGTGGCCACCGTGCCGGAACCTGTCGAGCGCATCCAGGTAGCGCGTAGCGAAGGTGACGTCCAGGCGCTGCATCCGCGGCCCGTCGTCGAAGACGCCGGCCGCGATCCCGTCCCGGACCTCAATCGTCACCTGCCGATAGAGTGCAGCGAAGAACCCGATGCGATCCCCGGCACGGCGCGCCTCGTCGATGATCTGGCCGAGTTGGTCGATGACCTCGTCGACGGTCGTGACGCTCATCCGCTGTGATCCCTCTGCGACGTCTCCGGCTCCTCGCCCTGTGAGCGGTCAGCCTACCGGCACGGAGGCGCAGTGTCTGCCGACTCCCTCACACATGCTGAGTGGAATCCTCGGCCCTCGCAGGGGGCGGTCGCTCCCAGGCTGCCACGGGCCGACCGCGACGGATGCCGGAGCCGGCGAGGCGGCCGTTCAGCTGCCGGTACGGCCGTCATGATCCGAGCGGGTGGCGCCCATGCGGGCGCTCAGCGTTCGCCCCCACACTGGGGCGGCCTGATCGTCCGTGGGAGAAGACGGTCGAGAACCGCACCCGCCCATCTCGCCGGGCGTCCTCGTCATCCCCCGCGGCGCCCGAGAACGCCGACGCGGACGTGGCGGTGAAATCTCGGTGACAGGGACGGCAGGAGTAGCGCTGCTGACCACGATGGTCGCGCCCGTCGCGCCCGTCGCGGCCGCTCGCGGGCTGGTGGCAGGTGGGGCAGTTGACCATGGCTGGTCAGGCTACCGCGCCGGACCACCCATCAACTTCGCGGACTCCGGCTGATCCGCACCGCTGAGGATCAATGCGTGAGCCCCAGCCCCCTCTTCGCTCCTTCCCGCTCGATGTCGACCATCACGTTGAACTGTCGCTTGGCATCATCCGTGACCCGCCCAAACTCCGGCGTCTTCGTCCGGCCCTGATTCGTCAGCCGGATGACCTTGGCATGCAGGCTGAAGTACTGCTCCTCCTTGCACTCCGCGTGCACCTGCCGCAGCGCGGAGTTCGAGTACTGCGAGAAGTCGGCCAACGGCTAGAGCAACGCCGAGCGGAGACGGTGCAGCTCCAGCTCCTTCATCAACGTGTCCCGCATCGATGGGTAGGTGCGGGCGAGGTCGAAGAGGACATCCAGCTGCGCCTGGGTCATGCCCTCGCCTGCGCCCAGCACCCCACCGAAGTCGAGCACATGGACGAAGCCACGACGCTCCAGCTGTGTCCCGGGGTCTCCCCCGCCGCGGATCCCCAGCTGCCGCACGATGGCGGCCGCAAGCTCCTCGTGCTGAAAGTCGGGGCACCGCCACATGCGCCCGTCCGGCGCAACCCACCGACCGGACGCCGGCGGCTCGGCCCCCGGCGACCGCTCAGGGCCAAGGCACGCTCCCGTCGGCTCGGCCGCCATGCCGGCCTGGAGCCCTCCGGCCCGCCTCTCGCTGCCTCGTGCCCTCACGTGGAGATCATAAGGGCCCCGGCCGCACGGGAGCGACGCGGGGGACGGGGCGAGCTGGCCGGGTCGGCCCCCGGGACGAATGGTTCTCAATCAGCTTCACCGCAGGCGTCGTGGGGGCTGTGGAGGATGAGGTCGAGGCTCGTCCCGCGACCCCACGGCACACCTCCGTCATCATGTCCCCAAGCTCGATGAAGGTGAACGAGCTCGGACTCCGCAGCCAGTCTGTTGCGAGGTAGCGCGGCGGGTCCCGTCGAAGTCGGGCTGACCACGTGCGGTGGCGCCCTGCGCCTGGTCTGCGGCGAGGCCGTCGCGACCCCTCGAGCCGAACGACCGGCGCCGGCCGCGCGCGGTGCCGGGGACGACGGTGTACATCAGCGACCTCGACCCCGAGGTGCTCCGCGTCCTCACCCAG
>JAQBPH010000582.1:0-4036 GCA_028287625.1 Chloroflexota bacterium
GGGCGGGAGCCGGCATCGGGCGCGCCAGCGCACGATGTCTGATACGAAAATAGGCCCGCGCGAAGCGCTTGGCGCATTTTCATCGCGTGAGGGTGGCCCCGCCAGGGGCCATCGCTGACTTGCGACCGAGCGGGGGGGACGCAGTCCCCCCCGAGTCAAAACCGGCGGCAGAACGATGCTCAACCGGCGGCAGAGCGGGCGGCCGCGAATCTCAACCGGCGGCAGAACAGCCGGGCATCTCAACCGGCCCCGGAACACCCGCGCATCTCCACCCGGTAGCAGATCGGCCGGGCAACTCCCCCGGCGGCAGATCGGCCGGGCAACTCCCCTCCCCGGACCCGGGGTGCTCAGTCCAGCCGAAACGTCTTCGGCAGAGTGGTCAGGTTCCGGTGCCCATCCTCGGTCACCACGACCAGGTCCTCGATGCGGATGCCGCCGAGGCCGGGGTGGTAGAGGCCGGGCTCGACCGTCACCACGTCCCCCACCTCCAACGTGACGTCGACGTCGCCGACGCGGGGGAACTCGTGGATCTCCAGCCCGAGGCCGTGGCCGGTGCCGTGGATGAAGCGTGCCTCGGACTCGATGTGCCGGTAGGGCTTGGCGAGCGACCCGTAGCCGCGCCGGGCGAAGACGTCGCAGCACGCGTAGTGCACGTCGCGGCCGTTGGCCCCGGGGCGGACCGCGTCGAGACCCGCCTGCTGCGCCTCGAGCACCGCCTCCCACATCGCCTGCACCTCGGCGGGCGGGGTGCCGCGCACCACGGTGCGGGTCATGTCACCCCAGTAGCGGGTGGTCTTGTCGAAGGGGAAGATGTCGAGCACGATGGGCAGTCCGGCGCGGATGACGTCACTGGTGCGCCTGTGGGGATCGGCCGAGTCGGGGCCGCCGCAGCAGATGGAGTCGTTGGTGGTGCAGCCCAGCTCCAGCAGCCGGCTCTCCACCGCGAGCACCAGGTCCTCGCCGGTGAGCGGCCGGCCCTGGTGCCAGAGCAGGCCGTCGCGGATCTCCGCCGCGGCGATCACGTCGATGGCCCGCTGCAGGCCGTCCATGCCGGCGTTCTCGGTGGCGGCGATCCAGTCCACCTCCTCGGCGGTCTTGATGCGCCGCTCCCGCCGGTAGAGGTCGCCGCGGGGGCGCACCTCGAGGTCGTTGCCGCGAAGGTGGTCGGTGATGATCGTCGGGAAGTCGGAGTCGACGAGCACCCCGCCCAGGCCCTCGGCGCGGCAGATGCTCTCCACCAGCACCGCCCAGGCGTCCTGCTCGGCCCCGGCCCTGGCCATCTTCTCGGCCCAGTCGAGCTCCTCGGTGCAGCGCACCCGGCCCACCCTGGCCTCCTTGCGGGCCCTGCCCTCCTCCAGCCGGCTGGTCCAGAGGACGGTGTCGTCGCCTCCGCGGTCGACCACGACCACGGGGTCGGGGGCGAGGAAGCCGGTCCGGTAGAAGATGTTGGGGTGGTGGTAGCTCTCTCCGAAGAGCAGGATGGGGGTCTGGGCGATGCTCATCTCCACAGGGTACCCTCCCTCCCGCGGGCACGGGGGCGCGGCGGGTCGAGCGCGGCCTCCCCCGGTCGGGGGGCGCCCCGGGGGGAGTCTGGGAGACCCCCTATGCACACGGCCTGTGGATGGATAGCATTACCCAGCGCTGCCGGTGTGGAGATGTGATGTGAGAGGACAGACCTGGGGTGGATAGCGCCGTGACGGGGGGGGACGTGCGGGCGAGAACCTGGTCGGCGCCGTGCCAGCCGAAGAACTTCCTGCGGCCCTGCCTGCTCCTGCTGCTCGACGAGCAGCCGGACTACGGGTATGAGCTGCGCGACCGTCTGAGCCACTTCAGCGGCGCGCACTGGGACGCGGGGACCATCTATCGAGTCCTGAATGCCATGGAGGACGAGGGCCTCGTCGCCTCCCGCTGGGAGCCCTCGCCGAGCGGGCCGCAGCGGCGCCGCTACGAGATGACCGGCGACGGCCGGGCCGTGCTCACCCACTGGGCGCGCGGGCTGGAGGAGGTCCGTGGCCTGCTCATCGGCTTCCTCGAACGGTACGAGCGCGACCGCCAGGCCCACCTGCGCGGCACCCCGGTGAACGGTTCGGCCAACGGCGCCGCGGTGACCGTCCCGGCCGTGGCCGAGGAGTGCCCGATCCCCCTGCCGGCTCTCTAGACCCAGGTCCCGGCGAAACGCCGCGGACGCTGCAGCCATCCCGGGTTGTCGATGCTCGACTGGGTTGTCGACACTCGGACTCCTGCAATCCGGCGTCGAATGGGTGTGCGTATGGTGACCGCATGGCTGCCATATGGCTGCCGTTGGCGGCGCTCATACCTGCAGGCTGCACCTACCGAGTCCCCGCCACCTGCAAGACCCACGCCCCTGCTACCTGCAAGACCCACGTATTGACCATGGCAACAGAGGTGGCGCACAGTCGGCCCCGTTCCGGCGATCCACGCCGCATGCCGTCGCGGGCCTGCGACGTGGCTGCGTTCGGGGCGTTCTTCAGGGTCATCCCGGCGGCAGGGGCCGCTGCGGGGAAGGCGGGCACACCGAGGAGGTGGTGGCATGGCGACAGCTGCAGTACCGTACGGGAGGTCTACGCAGGTACCTTCCGCCGTATCGGACGTCCACGTCGTCTGGATCACGACAGGACTCGGCTGCGACGGGGACTCGGTCTCGGTGACCGCAGCCACCCAGCCCAGCATCGAGGACGTCCTGCTCGGCGCAATCCCGGGCCTGCCCACCGTGCACCTCCACAACCCGGTGCTGGCATATGAGGTCGGCGACGACTTCATGAAGTTCTTCTACCAGGCCGAGCGCGGCGAGCTCGATCCCTTCGTCCTGGTGATGGAGGGCTCGGTCCCCAACGAGAAGATCAAGAAGGAGGGCTACTGGGCGGCGCTCGGGACCGACCCGACCACCGGCCAGCCCATCACCACCTGTGAGTGGATCGACAGGCTTGCACCGAAGGCGCTCGCGGTGGTCGCCATCGGCACCTGTGCCACCTACGGCGGCATCCACGCGATGTCGAACAACCCCACCGGCGCCATGGGCCTCTGCGACTACCTGGGCTGGGGCTGGAAGTCGAAGGCGGGGCTGCCGATCGTGAACGTGCCCGGCTGCCCGGTCCAGCCCGACAATTTCATGGAGACCATCCTCTACCTGCTCTTCCAGGTGGCGGGCAAGGCTCCGATGATCCCGCTGGACGACCAGCTGCGGCCCACGTGGCTCTTCGGCAACACCGTGCACGAGGGCTGCGACCGCGCCGGCTACTACGAGCAGGGCGACTTCGCCGAGACCTACAACTCGCCCAAGTGCCTGGTCAAGCTGGGCTGCTGGGGACCGGTCGTCAACTGCAACGTCCCCAAGCGCGGCTGGATGATGGGCATCGGCGGCTGCCCGAACGTCGGCGGCATCTGCGTCGGCTGCACCATGCCGGGCTTCCCGGACAAGTTCATGCCCTTCATGGACGAGCCCCCCGGTGCCAAGCTCTCGACCGGCCTCGCGGGTGCCTACGGCAGCGCCATCCGGACGCTGCGGCGGGTCACCAACTCGACGGTCAACAAGGAGCCCAAGTGGCGGCACGCCCGTCCCGAGCTGACCACCGGCTACCGGCCGACCACCTACTGAATTCCGCCGTCGTAGACGGTCACTAGGAGAGCTCGCTCATGGTTCAGATGGCGCAAGCCCCGGCGAAGGCACCGGTGGTCGTCGACGTCTCCTGGGATCCGATCACCAGGATCGTCGGCAGCCTCGGGATCTTCACGAAGATCGACTTCGCCAACCGTGTCTGCGTGGACTGCCGCAGCACGTCGTCGATCTTCCGCGGCTACAGCATCTTCATGAAGGGGAAGGATCCCCGAGACAGCCACGTCATCACCAGCCGCATCTGTGGCATCTGTGGTGACAACCACATGGTCTGCGCGACCTACGCGCAGAACATGGCGTTCAGCGTCCGCCCGCCCGCGATGGGAGAGTGGATCGTCAACCTCGGCGAGGCCGCCGAGTACATGTTCGACCACAACATCTTCCAGGACAACCTGTTGATGG
>JAQBPH010000586.1:0-10895 GCA_028287625.1 Chloroflexota bacterium
GAGGTCCGACAGGGTAGGCGTCAGCCAGTTCCATCCCGCGGATCACGACGCCGGCCACCTTCGTGACGTCGACCTCCGTGATGTCGAGCCCGCTCATGGCGTCGAGCCACGGGCCCAGCCCGGCGCCGTCCAGTGCGAACGCGTCCTTCACGAGGCCGCCCAGGCCGTGGTCCACCATGACCGCCACGTGCCGCTCTTCCAGACCGTGCCGCGCGAACGTGAGAGCGAGCCCGTCGACGTCGCCGTAGGGGTCGGTGGCGCGAATGGCTCGGACGAGCATGGGAGGGGTCTCCAGCGCCGGCGCCCACGCTGGCTCGGCGATGCCGCGGAGACGTTGGCGCCGCGCTGCGGCCAGTGCGCGCCGCGCAGTCGGTCCGTGTGCGACGGCACCGAGGGCGAGCAGAGCCGCATGAGCGGGAGGCGACGCGGCCCTGGCGAGGTCGTCGACGATCCCGTCCGCCACCACCTGCTCCGCGTCGCATCCGATGAGCATGCCGAGGGAGCGTGTGGACCGAGCGCCGATCCCGAGGACCTCGCTGACGAGGAGCTCCGAGGGTGCCGGGTCGGGGTCCTCGAGAAGGGGCTCGATCGCGGCCATGAGCTCGGCGGTGATCGGCGAGAACAGCGACGGGGTCGCCGCGCTCGCCCTGCGATCGTATCCGGCCCGGTTCCGGGCAGCCGTACGGCGCATCGATCTCGCAGCTCCCATCGGCGGTTCTCCAGGGGTGCCTACTGCTTCGCGTCGGGTCATGCTACCAGCTCAGGCACAGCATGTAGGGGCCACCCCTGCTTGGGAGCACAAGATGCAGGTTCCAGGCCGCGCCCGTGCAGGGATACGAGACCATCCGGGAGATGACGCCCAGCACGAGAGACGGCATTCTGGGCCTGGCCGCGGCTGCGGGCCATCCGTGCCACGGGTCAGCCCGCGGCGACCGGCGGTGTGATCGTGCCTGACGACTTCGTCATCGCCCGCAACCCGGACCCGGAATCGCGTCTGCCCTACCTCCTCCGCATCCCCCTGGGAGCCGGGGTGCTCGTCAAGGCGCGGGAGACCTGGCCGCGAACCCAGGCCGTGTACTGCCACTCGTCCGACCGCTGGCCGGACGATCCGGAGATCATCGAGCGCATCCCGGTGCGGATCTGCTCGCGTCGCGGGGCTGCCATCGACCTCGTCCTGGATCGAGGCCGGGAGAACCGTTCCCAGTTCGTCTTCACGAGCGCCCGAGGGCGGCAGGTGATCTTCTGGCAGACCGCTCGCGTCGCCAAGGCGGCACGGCCCGCTGTCCGCATTCCCACCACCGCCAGGCTCGCGGTCCCCATCATCATCGACGACCAGGAGAAGTATCCGTACCGCTTCACCGGCCAGCGACCGAGCACCGAGCGCCGGCGCCTCCCAGCCGGCGACTACGCGGTCGAGATGGGCGGTCAGGTGGTGGCGAGCGTCGAGCGCAAGACGCTTCCCGACCTCGTCAGCAGCCTCGTCTCCGGACGCCTGGGATACGCGATGGCCGACCTGGCGGCTCTGCCCCGAGCGGCGGTCGTCGTGGAGGAGCGCTACTCGCGTCTGTTCAAGCAGGAGCATGTCAGAGGCGCGGTCGCTGCCGACGCCCTGACCGAGGCGCAGGTGCGCTGGCCGAGCGTTCCGATCGTGTTCTGCGAGTCTCGACGCCTCGCGGAGGATTGGACACATCGCTTCCTGATGGCCGCGCTGTCGGAGATCGGTGGGCTCGAGCTCACCGGCCAGCGTGAGAGAGCGCTCTCACCGGCCCCGAGGCTGGAGCGGCGTCCGCCGACCACACGTGAGATTCGGCAGTGGGCGCAGGCAGCCGGGTTGCCTGTTGCAGCTCGCGGAGGGCGCCTGCGATCGGAGGTCGTCGAAGCCTACAGGGCCGCGCACGATGCGACCGAGTAGCGCCTGCGGAGAACGCCCGATGGTGACCCCACCCACCATCGCCTGCGCTGCGCTCGACATGGTGGGGCGCAGCACCTACCCGGACGGCAGTGACCCGGACGATCCCTTCATCGAGACTGTCTGGTGGGTCAATCAGGAGCTGCTGCACCACGGAGCTGAGATCGCCCTGCTGCGCGATCTCTACCGCGCGTGGCAGGCGTGATCACGTCGGTCAGACACGCAGGCGGCCGATCCCGGGGGCGAACCGGCCTGCTTTCGCGGCGTAGCGGCGGAACTCGTCCTGGTGGGCCGCGAGCAGAGCCGGCTCCTCCACCGCCCGTGTCTGCAGCTCGAGCGCCCACAGGCAGGTGGCGAGCGCCGCCGGCGTCAGCGGGGTCGCCAGGACGAGGGACTGGCCGATGCAGGTGCCGAGAAGGCTGAGATACACCGGATTGCGGACGGCCCGGAAGGGGCCCGAGGTGACGAGCTGCTCGAGCTCGGTGCCCGCCACCCCGGTGCGCCACGCCTGGCCCATCGTGCGCTGCGCGGTCACCGCGAGGACGAGGTTGGCACCGGAGACCGCCACCCCCGCGGCAGCCGCCCACCGGCGCACCGGCCGGGGGAGCGGCAGCGGGCGGAGGCGGCCGGCGAGGAGCAGACAGGGACCGGCGAGGTCGAGCGCGCACGCGACGGCGAAGAGGAGGTTCGCTGCCCGCTCCGCGGGCGGTCCCGAGGTGGGCCGCAGCCAGCCCGCCGCCCCCGCCCGTCCGCGGACGAGGAGGGGATTGCCGACGAACACCACTCCGTCGTACACGAGGCAGAGCGCAAGGGCGAGCACCGCGAGCGGCATGTCGACGCAGTATGCCGCCGCGTCGTCACCGTCGTGGCGATTGCGAGTCAGGCCTGCGGCGGGCGCGGCGTCAGGTCGAGGGGATGCGGTGGCGCCGTGACGCTGACGGGGGCGTTGAAGGCGGAGTAGCTCAGCTCGCTGGACACCACGTCACCCGGGGCTGCCGGTGCCTGGTCTGCCGCGGCGCATCCGGGGACCCGCGTCCCACGGCCGGCAGTCGCCGGGCCGGTCTGGATGGCATGCAGCGGGTAGGCGGGGCCCATGGTGCTGATGTCGAGGGTCCCCGGACTGTCCCCGGGGACGTCGGCGAGGTCCCTGATCTCGATCACGGGGTGTCCTTCGAACAGGGTGGCCTGCCCCTTGGCGAGCGTGCCATGCACGGTCATGAGGCATTGCGCCGCCTTCTGGAGGTCGGTGAGCCGTGCGAAACCGGCGGTCAGTGGGTTGGCTGCCGGAAGCTTGACCCAGCTGTCCCCGATGACGACCGCTGCCTGTGGCCCGGCCACCGCCGCAAAGAAGTCATGACCGCGCACGTAGGCGGCACCTCCCACGTAGATGGCGTCGGCGGGGGCACCGCGCAGCGTGACCACTCCTTGGAGCTGGCCGGGGCCGGCGACGCTCAGCTCCATGTGAAGGTGGCCCTGGCTCCTGCTGACGCTGTCCAGGCTCAGGTGGTAGCTGTGCACCGAGGCGAGTGCCGCCTGGGCGTCGGCGTAGATCTGGGCGACCGGCTTTGCGCCCTCGCCGCTCGACGCGGCGCGCGGCGTCGCCGGAGCGCTGGAGCCGCAGGCGCTGAGCAGCGTCGCGGCGACGGTGGTGCTGATGGCTCCGGCCCTCAGGCGGCGGTCCGGCATGGCAACTCCTACGAGGGTGCGAACGACTCCACGCGCGGTCGCTGCTCTCTGGTACGCCTGTGCCCTTCTGAACCTTGCAGGTGCGCGCCATCACGGCCGTACAGCCGCGGCCCGTGGAGCACCAGGGCGTCGACGAGCCGATCGCTCCCGCCAGCGGCAACGTCCTCCTCGCTGTAGCCCAGCAGCCGTCAGAGCCCCCGGATCCCCTCACCACGGCGGAAGAAGAGGCGGAGCCCGATCGGCCGGATCATCCGGAGGTACAGCGGGATGCGATGGGCGACCCGGCGCAGGCGGTCCCACCACCGGGCATCGCGGCGCAGCAGGGCGACCTCCACCTGCAGATCGGCGGTGAGCCGGAGGGACGCCGCCAGCCGGTCGGACAGGTCCCGGATCGCGCCCTGGAGCTCGGCGAGCCCGGCGTCGCGGTGCGCGCCGCAGCCCTCGAGCTCGGCGAGGCGGGCTCGGAGGTACACCGCGTACTCGCCCTTCACGAGCATGTCCGCCTGCAGATGACGCCGCTCCGCCTCCGCGGCGACCAGCTCCTCCATCCGCTCGTGGAGCTCGATGTCGCGCTCGGCCAGCAGGAGGCGCAGGTCGGCGACCGACCCCTCGCCGGCGTGCTCGGCCGGTGCGACCCGCGGCGCGCCGACGTCCGTGCTGCTCATCGGGCCCGCCCCCGTCCGGCGCTGCCGACGGCGTGGTCCAGCGCCTCGCACCACGAGGTCCCGCCCCCGCGCACCGCCGACTGACGCGCGAAGCGAAGAGCCCGCTCCCGCGCTGCACGCCAGCGGACCGGGTCGACGAGCAGTCGCGCGATGGCGTCGGCAAACGCCTCGGGATCGTCGTGGATCGCGATCGGGTCGGCGGTGCCGCAGTCGATCCCCTCGGCACCGACGGTCGTCGCGACCACGGGCACCCCGTGCTGGAGCGCCTCGGTCGTCTTGATCTTCACGCCGGAGCCGAAGCGGATGGGCACGATCGCGACGCGCGCCTGCGCGAACGCGGAGCTGAGGTCCGGAACGTGGCCGACGAAGTGGATGTGGGAGCCCTCCAGCGCCAGTGCGTCCGGTGGCGGCGCGCCCCCCGTGACGACGACACGGGCCGCCGGCACCCGCGCCACCAGATGCGGAAGCACGTCGCGGGCGAAGAACTGCAACCCGTCGACGTTCGGCGAGCCTGAGCCGGCGAGCCAGCCCGCGGTGAAGATGATGTCCCGGCGGCCGTGGAATCCACCGCCCACCTCGGTGACCCGGGCGTCGACGGGCGGGATCAGCACCACCGGCGCGGCACCCTCCCACCCCCGCACCGTGGCGGCCTCCGTCGGTGAGAGGCACACGACGAGATGGGCCTGGCTGCAGGCGCGCTCCTCGGTCCGCCGCATCCGGCCGGCGCGCACCCGGACGGCGGCCCCCTCGGCATCGTCGCCGAGCAGCGATGCCTCACGCTCCAGGCGGCGGTGCCACAGAGCCTCGGCATCGTAGACCAGCGCAGCCTGCGGCTGATGGTCGCGCACCGTTGCGATGCACCGCTCGAGGTTGTGCGGCCGGGAGATCAGGATCGCGTCGTACCACCCGCGCAGGCGCTCGAGGTGTCCGCACGCGTCCTCCCAGACGACGTCGACACCGAGCTCCGCGAGGCGCGAGGTCACGCTGCTGTCGCCCCCCGTCGACGGCAGGAAGGTGATGGCGTGGTCGCGCGCGAGCTCGGTGATCGCCACCAGCATCCGCCCGAACCCCGAGCCGAATCCCTGGTCGGGAAGCCGGTCGTCGATCACCAGGAGGCGTCTGCGCGATCCGGACAGGCGGGCCAGGGCGTGGCGGACCGCGGCGTCGACGTCGCCGTCGACCGGTGGAGGACCGTGCTGCACCAGGGTCGACCGCCACCGTGCCACGAACGACAGGCGGTTGCGCGCGTGGAGGAACCGGCAGAACTCCGGGTCGCTGCTCGCCGACTGCAGATGTCGCACCGACGAGCGCGGATCGACCACCACTCGGTATCCGGCCCGGCGGAGCCTGAGGCACAGATCGGCGTCCTCGTAGTACGCCGGGTGGTAGCCCTCATCCATGCCCCCGACCGCGTCCCACGCCTCCCGCGAGACCAGCAACGAGCATGCGGAGCAGAAGTCGACGTCGCGGACCGCCATGTGCGCCCGGCTGGCGGGTTCCAGCCCCCTCCCGATCCCGGCCGCCGAGCCGTCGTTCCACAGCACGCTGCCCGACTCCTGCAGCGACCCGTCCGGGAACAGCACCCGGCTCCCGACCGCGCCGACATCCTCGCGCTGTGCCGTCGCCACGAGGTACTCGAGCCACCGGGGGGTGACCTCCGCGTCATCGTTGAGGAAGACCAGGTACCTGCCGCGCGCATGCCTGGCCGCCCAGTTGCAGCCGCCGGCGAACCCGCGGTTGACACGCGAGCGCATCACGACCACGTCGTCCCGATGCTGCAGAGCGTGCAGTCTCTCGAGCGACGTGCCGTTGGTCACCACGATGGTCTCGTGCGCCACACGCCCGGCGACATGCATGTCGATCGAGTCCAGGCACCGCTCGAGGAGCTCGATCCGGTCGAGGGTGAGAACGATGATGGAGACGGCGGGATCGGGGTGCACCCGGGTGCCGCGGCTCATCGACAGGCGCGATGGCGCCGTCGGTGCGGTGACCCGCACCGGTGCTGCGGTGCGCGGCTCGCACACGGCCTCCGCGGCACCGGCGGTCGCGCCGGCGCCCTCCAGGAGGTGCGGCATCGAGCCGACCAGGCGGACCACGGCGGACGAGGCTCGCCGGGGTTCGACGCGTCCCCGGCGCACCATGTCGGCGATCGCATCCCAGTGCCGCGCGAGCTCGGCGACCTGGTCCTGCGCGAGTCGCGACGGCGCCAGCCGGCCGAACCACGCGGGAGGGAGGCCGGCGCCGTCGGCGTCGAGGGCGACCACGTTGGGGAAGGCCTGCAACAGCTCGTGCTTGGAGCTCCCCCGCGGTGCGGGCCGGCGCAGCGGGACGCCCGCGGCGACGGCGATGATCCCGGCGTGGAGGCTCTCCGCGATCACGCCCTCGGATCGCGCGAGGATCTCGGCGATCACCAGGGGGGGCGGCCACGGCTCCGGCGACACCGTGTCCGGGAGCTCGAGCACGCCCGGCGCGTCACCGTGGATCGGACCGATGGGAAGCTCGACGACCGCCAGCCCCGCGGCGGCGGCCTCGGCGAGGAGCCGCCGGATGGAGGCGCGATGCGGTGCGAGCTGTGCGGTGGGCTGCACGACGACATACGGTCGGTCGGCGATGCCAAGGTCCGCCATGACCCGCCGCATCCCCGGTGACGGCTCGGGCGGCAGCAGCGACAGGATGCCGAACACCGTGTCGGGGACGACGCGGAGCCGTGCGGCGGGAGCGCGGTCCGCAAGGATCGTCGCCGAGCGCGCGTCGCGCACCGCCGCATACGCGGCGGCCTGGAGCGCGGTGACGATCAGCGGATCCATCACCGCCGGGATCCTCTCCAGGGCGCTGGGGGCGTTCCACGCGACCGGCACGCCCGCCGCCGCGGCGAGCAGGGTGGGCGTCAGCCAGAGGCCGAGCGGGTGATGCACGTCACCATCGGTGGGCCGGTATCCGGGCGCGATGGTCTCCACGGCGTGGACGATCTCGCCGCCGCCGATCAGCAGCGCATCCAGCAGACCGACGTCGTCGGGGAGCCGTCCCAGCGATTCCACCGCGAGGGGCCACTCCGCGCTCGACATCCGGCGGTACGAGTACAGGCGCAGGTCCACCGGGCCGAGACGCCGTCCCAGCTCGTGGTCCGCGATGATGGGAAAGAGGAGGTCGCCCACATTGGCGACGTCGAAGGTGCCCGCCATCCCGATTCGTGGAGGACGATTGGGAGACGCCGCGACAGCGTGAGCCTCCTCCGGTCCGACGTCCGCGGAGGCGGAAGGACCGCGTGCAGGCATCGGGTGGCCGACCAGTGGGAGCGGGGCGTGGGGCGGTCGGACGCCCGGCTGTGACCGCCGCCTCTCGGGGATCCCCACGGTGCAGCGGACGCCACCGCCGGCGTCCACCGTCCACACCGGGCTCCTCGCCCCGGGGCGGAACCAGGTCACGATCACGCTGCGGCGCGGCGCCGGAGCAGCTCCGGTGATGCGGGTCACCGCGTGCCACGAGTGATCGGAACGCACCAGGATCGAGGAGCTCCCGTTGCCCGGAAGCACGTCGCAGAATACGTCGGCGGGGTCAGCCGAGTTCAGCAGGCGCAGGGTGCCGCCCCACTCGGGCCGCCACTCGTCGGAGAAGTAGATGACCTGGGTGGCGATCTTCTCGGTCATGTCGCGATGGGGGCCGAGCTGGTGGCCCTGGTCCCAGCGCCAGATGCTCGCCTCCATCAGGGCGTCGTCGAGCGCCTCGCCGATCAGGTCTCCGAGCGCATCGCGGTACGCGTCCGAGACCAGGTCCAGGGCGAGCTGGCTCCACAGCGGGTCGAGGTCGGGGGCGTCCACGGGACGGTCGGCACCCAGGGTGACGAGGGGGCGGGCCGCGTAGGTGTAGGACTTCTCGCCGTCCTCACCGTCGATCAGCCAGAAGCCGTCGACGGGGAAGGTGCGCAGGAGCGTCTGTGCGGCGGGACAGTCGAGGGCCTGCGGGACAAAGGCCCACCCGAACGGGACGACCTCGAGATCGGCTGCGCGCAGAGCATCGACGTCGAGCACGGTGCCCGCCCGAGCGGGCCGGCTCCGAGCCCCTCCAAACATGGGCGGGATCTTACTGGAGCATCCGGGCCCGCCGCAGACCGCTGCAGTCGCCCTCGATCGCATCGATGTTTCGGTTCCCGGCCCGCGTGATCACAGTCACCGCGGGCTCGACGCGGCTCACGTCGGCGGCGGGCCAGGGACGGCCGCGACCTTCATGAGGTGCATGATCGCGTCGCCGATGTCCGGCACGGTCGCCGCCGACATGGGACGCGGAACAGCGGTATGGTCCGTTTGCCCTGTTTCGGTGAGCGGCGCCACCGCCAGGCGGCACGCCCCGGCGATCGCGTCTCGGACGGCGGCAGTCATCGGTGGGACCGACGCAATCACGATGACGGTCGGGCTCATCTCCCCCACTGCCGCATGCGGCGACCTGGCTGTTCTCCGACCACAAAGGCCCGAGCTCGGAGGTGTCCGCGCGGATGAGTATACTCAGCGAGGTGCTACGACGATGCCCGCCGACCGCCGGGAACCTGATTGGCTCGACCCGTGCGTATCCGCTGCACGCGTATCCGTGCGATGAGCACGCCACCGATCGCGTGTGGGCCGATCCCACCTAAGGTTGTCGAAAAGTTGCTCGTGAGCCTGCTCAGGCGTGCTTGTCCAGCTCAGCGTCTGTCACCAGGCAGTTCCGTACCCAACAACTCGTCACCACGCGTGAGCCGGTCGACCGAGAGGGAGAGGGAATGAGCGGTGTATGCCCCGCCTGCGAGCGGGAGAATGCCGACGGTCGCAAGTATTGCGGCAGCTGCGGCGCGCCGCTGCGGCGGAACTGCCCGGAATGCGGAAGTGAGAACGCGCCCCGCATGCGGTTCTGCGGTGAGTGCGGCACACCCCTCACAGCGCTCCGCGTTGTCGCGCCGGCTTTGGGATTGTCGCCTGAGCCCGGTAGGCCCGAGGGCGAACGCAAGCAGCTCACCGTGCTGTTCGCCGACGTTCAGGGCTCGATGCAGCTTCAGGAGGACCTCGATGTCGAGGCCTGGGCAAGGATCGTCGACCGCTTCGTCCACATCCTCACCGACGGAGTTCGACGCTTCGGCGGTACCGTCGACAAGTTCACCGGTGATGGGATCATGGCCCTCTTCGGCGCTCCCCTCGCCCTCGAGGACCACGCCCGCCGCGCGTGCCACGCCGCCTGGCACATGGCCCGGGACATCCGCACTTACGCCGACGAGTTGCGCCGCTCGGACGGCGTCGACCTCGACGTGCGGATCGGTCTCAACTCGGGAGAGGTGGTTGTCGTCAGGGTCGGTGACGATGTGCAGCTCGACCCCACGGCCCTGGGACATGCGGTTGGTCTCGCCCAGCGCATGGAGGCTCTGGCCCTGCCCGGCTCCGCCTACCTCACCGTGCACACCGCTCGGTTGGTGGAGGGGTGGTTCCGCCTCAGGGACCTCGGGCCGATGACGGTGAGGGGCGCCCGGGAGCCATTGGGGGTCTTCGTCCTGGAGGGCCCGGAGCCGCCGCGCTCGGATGTGAGGCCAGGACGGCTCATGTCACGCTTCGTCGGCCGGGCGTCGGAGCTGGCCAGGTTGGAGGAGGCCCTGTCCCGGGCCGCTGAGAGCCACGCCCAGGTGATCGGCGTGGTCGGCGAGCCCGGGGTGGGCAAGAGCCGTCTGTGCGACGAGTTCGCCCGCTCCGTCGTCGCCAGGGGGATCACCGTGCGGCGCGCAGGTGGGGTCGCGCACGGGCGCGAGGTGCCGCTGCTGCCCGTCCTCGCCTTCTTTCGCGTCTACTTCGAGATCACCGAGGCGGACAGTGCGGCGCAGGCGCGAGAGCGGATCAGTGACCGGTTGCTGGCCCTCGACCCGGGCTTCCTCGACGACCTGCCGCTGTTCTTCGACTTCCTCGAAGTCCCCGACCCGCAACGCCCCGTGCCCCCGATGGGAACCGACGTCCGGATGCGACGCATCCTCCAGGTGGTACGCCGGCTGACCGCGCGCCGCAGCGAGCGGGAGCTTCTGGTTCTCATCTTCGAGGACCTGCACTGGTTCGATCCTCAGAGCGAGGCGTTCCTGCAGCGAGTGATCGAGTCCTTCCCCGGGACGAGGACGCTCGTGGTGGCGAACTTCCGGCCCGAGTTCTTCGCTCCGTGGATGCGGCACTCCTACTACCAGCAACTCTGCCTCGTTCCCCTCTCCGCCGAGGCAGTGGGAGAGATGCTGCGGGATCTGCTCGGTGACGACCCGTCCCTGGCTCCTATCCCGGGGTACCTGGTCGAGCGCACCGGTGGCAACCCCTTCTTCGTGGAGGAGATGGTCCGCGCCCTCATGGAGGACGGCACGCTGGCCGGTCAGCCCAGCGCCTACGGTCTCACCCGCTCCCTCGAGAGGGCGGGGCTGCCCGCCAGCGTCCAGTCGGTGCTGGCCGCCCGTATCGACCGGCTTGCTGCCGAGCACAAGCCCGTGCTCCAGAGCGCCTCGGTCATCGGACGGACGTTCGGCCAGGCGGTCCTCGCCCGCGTCGTGGGGACGACGGTCGAGGGGCTGACGGAGTCGCTCTCCGCCCTCTGCGCGGCAGAGCTCCTTCAGCAGGCACAGCGATACCCTGTCACCGAGTATCGCTTCT
>JAQBPH010000593.1:0-2763 GCA_028287625.1 Chloroflexota bacterium
GCTCTTCCGATCTTGCTCGCCCGGCAGCGGCTCGGGGCCGAGCCGGCGGCCCTGGCCCGGGCGGCGGGCGCGGGCCGGGGCGAGGTCGACGCCCTCCTCGCCGGGCTCGGCGACGAGGTGCTGCGGCTGGGCCGGCGGCTGCTCGCCGCGGGGCGGTGGGAGGAGCTGCGGCGCACCTCGGCCGCCGTGCTCGGCGCCTACCACGACGCCGAGCCGCTGCGCCCGGGGATGCCGCGCGAGGAGTGGCGCAGCCGGCTGCGCCTCCCCGGCCCGCTCTCCGCCGACGTCGCCCACCGCCTCCGCGGCGAGCGCGTCCTGGAGGAGGTCGACGGCTGCGTCGCCCTGGCGGGACGCGGGCGCAGCGTCTCGGACACCGCCCGGCGGACCGTGGAGGCGGTGCTGGGGCTGCTCACCGAGCGTGGCCTCGACCCCCCGCCGATGGCCGAGCTGCGCGCCGCCGGCCTCACCCCGGGGCTGCTCCGGCTGCTCCTCGACGACGGCCGGGCGGTGCGCCTCTCGCCCGACGTGGTGCTCGCCGGGCCGGTGTACGCGGCGGCCCGCGAGCGCGTCGAGGACCACCTGCGCGTCCACGGCGAGGCCACCGTCGCCCAGATCCGCGACGCCGTGGGCGCCACCCGCCGGGTGGTCGTCCCCCTGCTCGAGACCCTGGACGCCGGCCGGGTGACGGTGCGGGTCGGCGACCTCCGCCGCCTCCGCTCCCGATAGCCCGATAGAGTGCCGCCCATGCGCCCCGTCGTCGTGGGACTGACCCTGCGGCCGGTGACCCACGAGGGCCACCCCGAGCGGCTGCTGGTCAACCGCGTCTACAGCGACGCCCTGGAGCGGGCCGGGGCGGTGCCGCTGAGCATCCCCACCCTCCGCGACCCCGCCGGGGCGGTGACCCTGCTGGAGGCCTGCGACGCGCTGCTGCTCCCCGGCGGCCCCGACGTCGAGCCCCGCCGCTACGGCGAGGAGCCGTGCGAGGGCTGCCGCACCGAGTGGGTCGCCGACCTCGACGCCACCGAGGCGGCGGTGCTGGAGCGGGCGCTCGAGACCGACCTGCCGGTGCTCGCCATCTGCCGGGGCTGCCAGCTGCTCAACGTGGTCCGCGGCGGCTCGCTCTGGCAGGACATCGTGGTGCAGGGGGTGGGCGACGCCGGCCACGACGGCGAGACCACGGGCACCCCGCGCACCCAGGTGGTCCACCCCGTGGTCCTCGAGGCCGACAGCCTGCTCGCCGGGATCCTCCAGGCCACCGTGGTCGGCGTGAACAGCATCCACCACCAGGCGCTGCACCGGGTGGGCGAGGGGCTCAGGGTGGTGGGACGCTCCCCGGACGGGCTCGCCGAGGCGGTGGAGATGCCCGGCCGCAGCTTCGTGGTCGGGCTGCAGTGCCATCCCGAGGAGCACAGCGCCACCGAGGCCTGGGCCGCCCGGCTGTTCACCGCGCTGGTCGAGGCCGCACGACGCCGGCGGGAGGGGCTCTCCAGCCTCTCCCGCTCGGCGGTCGGGGAGTGAGCGCAGCCGCCGCGCAGCTGCTGCGGCGCCGCTGGCGGCTGGGGTTGGGAGCGGTGGTGGCCGGGCTCGTCGTCCTCCACCTGATCGGCCTCGGGAGCGCCCCCCCCGGCCTCTACAGCGACGAGGCCTCGATCGGCTACAACGCATGGGCGGTGGCCCACACCGGGGTCGACGAGCACGGGGCCCGGCTGCCTCTGTACTTCGAGGCCTTCGGCGAGTACAAGAACCCGGTCTACGTCTACCTGCTGGCCCCGCTGACCTGGGTGCTGCCGCTGACCCCGGCGACCGAGCGGCTGCCCGCGGCACTCTGCAGCCTCGGGGTGGTCGCCGCCGCCGCCGCCACCGCATGGCGGCTGACCCGGAGCCGGCCGGTGCTGCTCGCGACCCTGCTCACCGCCGGGCTCACCCCCTGGCTGGCGGTGGAGGGACGGGTGGGGTTCGAGGTGATCTCGATGGTGCTCGCGCTCTCGGTGGCGCTGCTCTGCCTGGTCCACCTGCTCGAGGACGGCGGGGTGCGCTGGGCCCTGGGCGCCGGGCTCGCCCTGGCGGTCTCGGTCTACGGCTACAGCACCGGGCGGCTGCTGGTCGCCCTCCTCACCGCGCTGCTCCTCGCCGTGCTCCTGCCCCGCCGCCGTCTCCCCGAGACCCTCGCGGTCACGCTCCCGGTGGTCGTGGCCTACCTGGTGCTCGCGGTGTGGTCGCAGGCCCACCCCGGGGCGCTCACCGGCCGCTTCTCCGCGCTGAGCATCACCGCCGACCACCCCTCGACGCCGCTGGCGGCGCAGCGCTTCGTGCGCAACTACGCGACCTATCTCGGAGCGCCCTTCCTCGCCACCCACGGCGACTCCAACCCGCGGCACAACACCGGCTTCGGCGGGATGCTGCTGCTCGGCTCGCTTCCGGCGGTGCTGCTCGGCGTGGCCACCTGCCTGCGCCATCTCCGCGGTCCCCTCCATCGCGTGCTCCTCGGCGGCCTGCTGCTCGCCCCGGTGCCGGCGGCGCTCACCGCCGAGGGCACGCCCCACGCGCTGCGCGCCTCGGCGATGCTGCCCTTCCTGCTGGTGATCGCGGTGCTGGGATGGGCGATGCTGCTCCCCACCCTGCTCGACCGGCGCCTGCGGGCGGTGGCCGTGGTGCTCCTGGTCGCCGCCGGCGGCGAGGCGGCGGCCTTCGAGCACGACCTCTTCGTCGACTGGCCGGGGCGCGCCTTCTCCGCCTTCGACAGCGGCGAGGTCGACGCCATCC
>JAQBPH010000603.1:0-7596 GCA_028287625.1 Chloroflexota bacterium
CGAAGCTGATCGTCCACGCCCCCACCCGGGAGGCCGCGCTCGACCTGGCCCTCGACGCCGTCGACGGCTTCCGGGTCGAGGGGGTCAGGACCAACCTCGCCCTGCACCGCCACGTCCTCACCTCGGCACCGTTCCGCGCCGGCGACTACACCACCGCCCTGCTCGAGGTCATCGGCCCGGTGCCGCGCCCGGTTCCCGCGGGCTGAGCGCCGCACCAGGAGATCCGACCGTGGAGCTGACCACCGTCCTCTACGAGAGCCTCGACGGCGTCGCCACCGTCACCCTCAACCGTCCCGAGCGGCGCAACGCGCTGAGCACCACCCTGCTGCGTGAGCTGCTCAGCGCCCTCAGCGCGGCGAGGGACGACCCCGAGGTGCGGGTGGTGATCCTCACCGGCGCCGGCGACAAGGCCTTCTGCGCGGGCGCCGACCTCGGCGGCATCGCCGCCGGCGCGGGGCCGATCGAGCTGCACGAGGAGCGCCGCCGGTTCGTCGAGGTCTTCACCCTCATCACGAGGATGGGCAAGCCGGTGATCGGCTGCATCAACGGCCACGCGCTCGCCGGCGGCTTCGGCCTGGCCCTGAGCTGCGACCTGCTGGTGGCCGCGGACACCGCCACCTTCGGCACCCCGGAGATCAACGTGGGGCTGTGGCCGATGATGGTCATGGCCATCATCGGCAGGAACCTCCCCCCCAAGCGGGCCATGGAGCTCTACATGACCGGCGAGCGCATCGACGCGCAGACCGCGCTGAGCTGGGGGCTGGTCAACCGCGTCGTGCCCCTCGCCGAGGTGCGCCGGGTGGCCTGGGAGCTGGCCCGCGGCCTCACCGAGAAGAGCCCGCTGCTGATGCGGCTGGGGCGCGACGCCTTCTTCGCCATCGCCGACCTCGACTTCGAGAGCGCGCTCACCGTCCTCCACTCGCAGCTCACCGTGCTCACCCTCAGCGAGGACGCCGCCGAGGGCACCCGCGCCTTCCTCGAGAAGCGCCAGCCCCAGTTCAGGGGGAGGTAGCAATCCCTACCATTGGCGTCTTTCTCTCAGGAGGAGCTCGATGACCGAGGTCAAGGCGGAGCTGGTCGGCAACCTCTGGAAGATCGTCACCGAGGTCGGCCAGCAGGTCGAGGAGGACGACACGCTGATGATCCTCGAGTCGATGAAGATGGAGATCCCCATCACCACGCCGGTGTCGGGCACCATCCGGGAGATCCTGGTCACGGAGGGCGAGGTGGTCCAGGAGGGACAGACGGTCGCCATCGTCGAGTAGCCGCGCCGCGAGCGCGCACTCGCGTCCGCGAGGCGGCGGTACGCTGACGGCGTGCTGCCCGACCTCCACGAGATCCGCACCGCCGACAACGTCGGCATCGGATACGACGCCGCCGGGATCGGCAGCCGCTTCCTCGCCTTCTCCCTCGACGTCCTGATCCTCGGCGTGGTGGTCTTCGCCGCCATGGTGGTGGCGCTGGTGGTCTCCCCCGACGGCGTGGTGGGGGTGGTCGCGATGGCCCTCTTCGTGCTCATCCCCATCCTGGTCGCGGTCGGCTACTTCACCGTCGCCGAGACGCTCACCGCGGGCCGCACCCCGGGCAAGCGCGCCCTGGGACTGCGCGTCATCCGCATCGACGGCGGCGCCCCGGGGCTGCGCGAGGCGCTGGTGCGCAACATCGTGCGCCTCCTCGACCTTTCCCTCGGCATCGGCCTGGTCGTGATGTTCCTCGACCGCCGCTCCCGGCGCGTCGGCGACCTCGCCGCGGGCACGGTGGTGGTGCGCGAGCGCCGCGCCACCCTGCCGCTGGCCCCCGCGCTCCCGCCGCCGATGCTGCGCACCCCCGACGCCGGCCCGCTGATCGACGGCGTCGACCGGCTCGGCGGCGCCGAGTGGACCGCGCTGCGCACCTTCCTCGCCCGCGAGGGGATGCATCCCCAGCAGCGCGCCCGGCTCGCCGCGGTGATGGCCGAGCGGCTCTGCGAGCGGCTCGAGCTCGGCCCGGCCGCGCCGGAGCGGAGGTGGCCGCCGGAGCTGCTCCTCGAGCGCCTCTACCTGCAGCTCCAGCCGCGCATGGCCCCGTATCCTCCCGCGCCGGGCATGCCGGTGTGACTGCCGAGCAGTTCGCGGCGCGGCGCCAGGCGGGCTGGGCGGAGCTCGAGCGCCACCTCGGCCAGGCGCGCCGGGGGGCCCTGCGGTCGGTCCCCGCCGCCGACCTGCAGCGCTTCGGGGTGCTCTACCGGCACGCCGCCAGCGACCTGGCCATCGCCCGCCGCGACTTCCCCGCCGAGCCGGTCACCGAGTACCTCAACAGCCTCTGCGGCCGCGCCCATCCGCTCCTCTACCGGGGCCAGCCGCTCCGTCCCTCGGCGCTGCCCGCCTTCTACGCCACCGGGCTGCCCCGCGCCGTCCGCCAGGCGGGCCGGTACGTCGCCGCCAGCCTCGCCCTCAGCGTGGTCGGGGTGCTCGCCGGCTGGCTGGCGGTGCGCCTCCGTCCCGACCTCGCCGCCACCCTCATCCCCGACTCGCTGTTCGACCGGATGGCGCGCGGCGAGGCGCACGGAGGGATCGGCAACGCGCCCGTCGCCGCCACCTTCATCATCCAGAACAACATCCGGGTCGCCCTGCTCTGCTTCGCCGGCGGAGCGCTGCTCGGCATCCCCACCGCGCTCAGCCTGCTCGCCAACGGCTGGATGCTGGGAACCCTCGGCGCCGCGGTGCACCGCGACGGCTTCGACGGACGCTTCTGGGCGCTGATCGTCCCCCACGGGGTGATCGAGCTCAGCGTCATCGTGCTGGCCGGCGCGACCGGCCTGATGCTCGGCGACGCCATCCTCCGGCCCGGGCTGCTGCGCCGCACCGACGCGCTCGCGGCGGTGGCGCTGCGCGCCGTGGCCATCGCCGTCGGAGCGGCCTCGCTGCTGGTGATCGCCGGCCTGCTCGAGGGCTTCGTCTCGCCCAGCGACCTGCCGGTCGGGGTCAAGTACGCGATCGGCGCCACCACCGCGGTCCTCCTCTACTCCTGGCTGCTGCTCGCCGGGCGGACCCGGCAACCGGCGCCGCGGCTGCGCCTGGAGGGCTGATCGCACCTCCGACGGCGCCGCGTACACTGGGCCGCATGGAGGTGGTCCGCATCACCCCGCGCGGGTACTGCCACGGCGTCGTCGAGGCGATCCGCATGGCCAAGAAGGTGGGCGGCCAGAGCAGCGGCGAGCCGGTGTCGATGCTCGGCTACCTGGTCCACAACGAGCACGTCACCCGCGAGCTCGAGGAGCACGGCGTCCGCCTGGTCGACTCCGACGACCGGGTCGCCGGCCTCGAGCAGATCGAGTCGGGGACGGTGATCTTCACCGCCCACGGGGTCTCGCCGGCGGTGGTCGAGGGGGCCCGGGCGCGCGGTCTGCGGGTCGTCGACGCCACCTGCAGCGACGTCACCCGCACCCACGACCTGGTGCGCCGCCTGCTCGGCGAGGGCCGCGAGATCGTCTACATCGGCAAGCGCGGCCACCCCGAGCCGGAGGGCGTGGTCGGCATCGACTCTGAGCGCATCCGCCTGGTGGAGCGCATCGAGGAGGTCGACGACCTCGACGTCCCCGAGGGCACCCGGCTGGCGGTCACCTGCCAGACCACCCTGTCGATGTGGGACACGCGGGCGATCATCGACCGCCTGGTCGAGCGCTTCCCCGACATCGAGGTGCACAACGAGATCTGCCTCGCCACCCAGGAGCGCCAGGAGGCCGCGGTGCGCGCCGCCGCCGACCTCGACTGCGTGGTGGTGGTGGGCAGCATGCGGAGCAGCAACAGCCGCCGCCTGGTCCAGGTGGTCGAGGAGCGCGCCGGCCGGCGGGCCATCCTCGTCGACACCGCCGCCGACCTCGACCCCGCCTGGTTCCGCGGCGTCCACCGCGTCGGGGTCACCGCGGGGGCGTCGACGCCCACCCAGATCACCCGTGCGGTGATCGCCGCGCTCGAGGCCATCCCCGACGAGCGGCGCCCGGAGGACGGGGTGGCCGAACCGGCCGGGGACGCCGCCCGCAGCTGAGCGACCGGCGCCTCCGAAAGCCTGAACCGCAGGACGCGAACGGGCGTGCCTCCACCCGCGCTGCCGGTACACTGCAGCGCGACCGCCGCATCGCCCGGCGGCTCGAGGAGGTCGTGCCGTGACCACGATGGGGACCCCGCCCGACGAGCCGAACCCCACCCCGGCCACCGAGCCGCAGGCGGCGCCGCCGAGCGCGGTGGGCACGCTCTCGCCCGACGGGCGCTGGGTCTGGGACGGCGCCCAGTGGCAGCCGGCGGAGCCACCCGGGGCGATGTCCCCCGGATACCCGGGCGCGGGCTACGCACCGGTCGTCGGACCCGCCCCGGGCCTCGCCTACGCGGGCTTCTGGATCCGCTTCGTCGCCTATCTGATCGACTCGGCGATCCTCTTCGCGGTGATCTTCGTGATCTCCCTGGCCGCCGGCGGCTTCGTCAAGACCGACCCGGACACCGGGTTGCAGACCGTCAACGGCATCCTCCAGGCACTCGCCTTCATCATCGGCGTCGCCTACGTGGTCGGCTTCTGGGGCGCCCGCAGCGCCACCCCCGGGCAGATGGCCCTCGGCATGCGCATCGTCCGCGCCGACAACGGAGCCCCCATCGACTTCAGCAAGGCGGTGATCCGCTACGTCGGCTACATCATCTCGATCATCCCCTTCGGCCTCGGGCTGATCTGGGCGGGGTTCGACCCGCGCAAGCAGGGATGGCACGACAAGATCGCCGGCACCTTCGTGGTCCGCCCGGTGGCGCAGTAGTGACCGCCTCCGGCGTGCCGCCCGAGGAGCCGCCCGCAGCCACCGCCAGCGGGCCGCTGCCGGGGCCGCCGCCGAGCCCGCCGGGCACCCTCTCCCCCGACGGCCGCTGGGTCTGGAACGGGCAGCAGTGGCACCCCGCCCCGCCCCCACCCCCGCCCCCCGGCTACCCGCCGCAGGCCTACGGGTATCCCCCCTCCGCCCACCCGGCGCAGGCGCCGCCCGGCTACGGCGCGCCGCCCCCGCCGGGGTTCCCCGCTCCCGGCTATCCCGGCTATCCCGGCTACGCCAAGCCGACCGGGCCGGCCCCCGGCGTCGAGTTCGCCGGCTTCCTGCAGCGGGCCGGCGCGGTGATCATCGACGGGCTGATCTTCATGGTCCCGGTCATCGTGTTCCTCGTCATCATCGGCGTCTCCTCGGGTCAGGACGGCGGGGGGAACAATGCCGGGATCGCCATCGGCGTCCTCGGTCTGGTCCTCCTCGGCATCGCCGCCTGCGTGTACCAGATCGTCCTCCCCGCGCAGGGAGGCACCTGGGGGATGCGCATGGTCAGGATCCGGGTGGCGCGGGCGGACAACGGCGCCAACATCGGGATCCCCCTGGCCCTGGGCCGGTGGGCGGTGATGGCGGTGGTCAGCTTCTTCGGCTTCTACTGGCTCGACGTCCTCTGGATGCTCTGGGACCCGCTCAAGCAGACCCTCCACGACAAGGCGGTCAACACCTACGTGGTGCGCACCCTGTAGATCGCCCGTTCCCAGCGGCCGCGGGCCGGTCGAAGTCCACGCACCGGGAGTGATCCCACGTGTCGATCGCTCCGGCGTCCTCGCCGACACTCATGGACGCCGGATCTGGGCGGGGATGGAGGAGGCAGCGGAAATGCAGGACGGGCTGGCGCGCACGGAGGTCACCGGCCGCCGGAACCCCGTGTCCTTCGCTGAGGTGGCCGATCACGGGAGCGGCGCAGACCCGGCGCCCGCCGCCAGCGACTACGTCCGCCGGGTCACCCTGGTGGAGTTCGGTCGACTGCGACAGGAGATCGACAATCACATGCAGTTCGCCTCCGCTCTCGTCGGAGCCTGTCTCACCTCGCTGGGAGCGGGTCTCGCATTCTTCGAGCGGTTGCCGGACATCCTCATCGCTCTGGCGGTGGCGTCGAGCCTGCTCGGGCTCCAATGGATCGACCACAGTGCGCAGATTCTCAAGATCGCCACGTACATCGCCGTCCGTCTCTCGTCACGGCTGCCGGATGCCGACCGGCGACCCCTGCTGGGCTGGGAGACGTTCCTGAGGCGGCTCGACGAGGATGGACAGTTCAGGCTGAACGCCACGAAGAACATCCATCGGCACGCCGCGTGGCTCTTCGGTGGAGTGCCGGTGGCGCTGCTGATCATCCTCCTGGTTCACGACGGGGCGGACCTCGCGACCGTCGCCCACGCGAGCGGTTGGATTCGACTGGCAGGCCTCATCGTGGCCGCTGTCCTGTGGCTGGTGTGGCTGTACTTCCACCTGGGCTTTCGCCAGCTCAAGCGACAGCTCGACGATGCGGTGCGGATGGGAGTGGAGCCCTGGACGCTCCCCGACGACGACGAATACGTGAGCGCCCCGTCCCGGCCTCGTCCTACAGCCGCGCCCGGCGCTTGAGCTCCAGATAGCGGTTCACCAGGCGCGGGCTGAGGGTGCGGGCGTCGGCGTCGAGGGTGTCGACGCCGCTGCGCCGGAGGATCTGCAGCGAGGCCTCGCGGTCGGCGAGCAGCCCGCCGGCGACGGCGCGGACGTAGGCGTCCTCCGCCTGCCGGGGGCGCAGCCGGGCGGCGTCGTCGAGGGCGGGGTCGCGGACGGTGATCACCAGCGGCAGGTGATGGCGGCGCAGCCGGGCACACTGGCGCAGCAGCGCCGCCCCCTGGTCGGGGTCGAGCACGTCGGTGAAGATCGCCAGCAGGGCGCGGCGCCGCTGCCAGCGGCTGAGGTAGCCGAGGGCCTCGTCGTAGTCGGCCTCGATGAGCCCGGCCCGCAGCGGCTGCACCGCGTCGAGCACGGCGCGGAGCTGGCTGCGACCGGCGCGCGGGGCCAGCGCCACCGTCACCCGGTCGTCGAAGGCGAGCAGGCCGGCGCGATCGCCGGTGCGCAGGGCGACGTGCACCAGCAGCAGGGCGGCGTTGATGGCGAGGTCGAGCTTGGTGAGCTCGCCCGCGCCGACCCCCATCAGCCTGCCGTGGTCGAGGCAGACGATCACCGGCTGGGCGCGCTCGGGGATCAGCTCGGTCGCCATCAGCCGCCCGCTGCGCGCCGTCGCCCGCCAGTTGATGGTGCGCAGGGGGTCGTCGGGCACGGCGTCGCGCACCCGCTCGAACTCGGTGCCCTCACCGGGCCGGCGCAGGCTGCGCACCCCCATCTCGGCGAGCTGACCGCGCCGCGCCAGCGCCTCGTAGCTGCGCACCGCGCTGAGGTCGGGGTCGACCCGCACCGGCACCGGGTCGCCGAGCGCCGACTGCCGCCAGCCCAGTCCCCAGGGCCCCTCGACCCGCACCACGGTGCGGCCGAAGTCCCGCCGGCCTCGCACCGGCGGGGTGAGCGCGTAGCCGGCCTCGCCGGGGATCCAGAGGCGGCTCACCTCCACCGAGGCGCGCATGTCGGGGGGGTGCTCGTCGCGCACCACGGCGCGGTGCAGGCCGCCGCCGTCGACCTCGATGCGCAGCCGGACCGGGTTGGGGCGCCCCACCGAGAGCGGCTCGTCGAGCTCGCGCACCGCGCGCAGCCGGGCCCTCGACGGCGCCCGCCGCCCGTCCACGGCGATCGCGGCGGCGGCGGCGAGGAGCAGC
>JAQBPH010000609.1:0-3605 GCA_028287625.1 Chloroflexota bacterium
CGCCGCGGCGCTCGGCGTCGTGCTCGGCGACGCCGCCCTCGCCGCCCGGCTGCGGGTCGCCGGGCCCCGCCGGGCGGCCGCCTTCAGCTGGCGCCGCTGCGCCGAGGAGACCGTCGCCGTCTACCGGACGCTATATTCCCGGCCGTGAGCGACCTGCCCGCCGACCTCCTCGCCATCCTCGTCTGCCCCAGGTGCCGGGGTCCGCTGGTCACCGAGGCGGCGGCGCTGCGCTGCGACGCCTGCCGGCTGCGCTACCGCGTCGACGACGGCATCCCGGTGATGCTCATCGACGAGGCGACCCCGGTCCCCGCCGACGGCTGACCCTCCGAGGGCTTGTGCTTAGCCAAGGCTAACCCCTAGGATTAGCCAACACTAACAAGCAGGTTCGCAGCTGGGAGAGACGTGATCGGCGGGCGCCTTCTGGAGAACCAGGCGCGTCGCGAGTCGAACGCGCGGACCTACGCGCGGTCGCTCTCGCTGGCGCTGATCCGCGGCGAGGGGATCCATCTCGTCGACGCCGACGGCCGCTCGTACATCGACTGCCTCGCCGGCGCCGGCACCCTCGCCCTCGGCCACAACCACCCGGTGGTGGTCGAGGCGATCCGCGCCGTCCTCGACAGCGGGCTGCCGCTCCACACGCTCGACTTCGCCACCCCGGTGAAGGACGCCTTCGTCGAGGAGCTCTTCGCCCACCTCCCCGCCGGCCTCGCCCCCGACCTGCGGGTCCACTTCTGCAGCCCGGCGGGCACCGACGCGGTCGAGGCGGCGCTGAAGCTGGTGCGCATCGCCACCGGCCGGCGCAGCATTCTCGCCTTCAGCGGCGGCTACCACGGCATGACCGCGGGAGCGCTCGCCGTCAGCGGCCCGGTGGCGGTGCGGGCGCCGATCGGCGGCACCGCCAGCGAGGTCCACTTCCTGCCGTTCCCCTCCGCCTATCGCTGCCCCTTCGGGGTCGGCGGCGGCGAGGGCGCGCGGATCGCGGTGCGCTACGTCGAGCGCCTCCTCGACGACCCCAACAGCGGCGTCCCGCCGGTCGCGGGCATGATCCTCGAGGTCGTCCAGGGCGAGGGCGGCAGCAATCCCGCGCCCGACGAGTGGCTGCGCGCGATGCGCCGGCTCACCGCCGAGCGCGGCATCCCGCTGATCGTCGACGAGGTGCAGACCGGGGTCGGCCGCACCGGCCGGCTCTTCGCCTTCGAGCACGCCGGAATCGAGCCCGACGTGGTGGTGCTGTCCAAGGCGATCGGCGGCGGGCTGCCGTTGGCGGTGATCCTCTACCGGTCCGAGCTCGACGTCTGGGAGCCGGGGGCGCACACTGGCACCTTCCGCGGCAACCAGCTGGCGATGGCGGCGGGGACGGCCACGCTCCGCGAGGTGGCCGGCGCCCGGCTCGACGCCCACGCCGCCGTGGCCGGCACCCTGCTCATGGAGGGGCTGCGGACCGCGCTGGGGGGCGGCGGCTGCGCCGGCGACGTCCGCGGCCGCGGGCTGATGGTCGGAGTCGAGTTCGTCGACCCGGCGGGCGAGCCCGACGCCACCGGGGCGCTGCCCGCCGACGGGCGGATGGCTCGATCGGTGCAGCTGGAGTGCCTGCAGCGCGGCCTGGTGGTGGAGCGGGGCGGCCGCCACGGGGCGGTGATCCGGCTGCTGCCGCCGCTGATCATCACCGACGAGGAGGTGCACGAGGTGGTCGAGCGCCTCGCCGCCGCGGTCCGCGCCGCCGAGGGCTGCCGCTCGAGCAGGGGCGCGGCATGAGCACGCTCATCAGTCGGGGCGGGGTGGGCGAGGGCGGTCCCGCCGCAGGCGGGCGGCCACCGGCGCTGTGGGCGGCCGGCTCCGAGGCGGGGCTGGCTGCGTTGGAGCAGGCGCTCGCCGCCGTCGCCGGGTGCTGGCGGTCGGCGGCGGCGGCCCGCCGCGGGCCCTACAGCGGTGCCTCCCCCGAGCGGCTGGAGCGGCTGGCGGCGGCGGTCGAGGTGCTCCCCGAGGAGGGACGCGAGCTCTCCGCGGTGCTCGAGGAGCTGGGCGGCCTGGCGATCGCGCACGCCGTCGACCCCGCCCATCCCCACTGCGCCGCCCACCTCCACTGCGCCCCCCTGGTCGCCGCGGTGGCCGCCGACGCCCTGGTGAGCGCCGTCAACCCCTCGCTCGACTCCTGGGACCAGGCTCCGATCGCCGGCCACCTCGAGCAGAGGGTGGTGAGCGAGCTCGCCCGCCTCGCCGGGCTGCCGGGGGGGGCCGACGGCGTCTTCACCTCCGGCGGCACCCAGTCGAACCTCATGGCGCTGCTGCTCGCCCGCGACGCCGCGGCCGCCGCCGAGGGCCGGACGGTCGCGGTCGACGGGCTGGGGCCGGACGCCGCGCGCCACCGCATCCTCTGCTCGGAGGCGGCGCACTTCACGGTGCAGCGCTCGGCCTCGCTGCTCGGCCTGGGCAGCGCCGCGGTGGAGACCGTCGCGGTCGACGGCGACATGCGGATGCGCTGCGACGACCTCGACGAGCGGCTGGAGCGCCTCGCCGCCGAGCGCCTGCGGCCGATGGCCCTGGTCGCCACCGCCGGCACCACCGACTTCGGCAGCATCGATCCCCTCGCCGAGCTCGCCGCCCGGACCCGCCGTCACCGGATGTGGCTCCACGTCGACGCCTCCTACGGCGGCGGCCTGCTGGTCAGCGACCGCCACCGCGGGCTGCTGGACGGGCTCGAGCTCGCCGACTCCGTCGCCGTCGACTTCCACAAGCTGCTCTGGCAGCCGATCGCCTGCGGCGCCTTCCTGGTCCGCGACCGCGCCGCCCTGGCGCCGCTGGCGGTGGAGGTGCCCTACCTCAACGCGCCTCCCGAGGAGCCGGAGGGCGGGGGGTGGCGGATGCCGCACCTGCTCGGCCGCTCGCTCTCCACCAGCCGCCGCTTCGACGCCCTCAAGCTGCTGGTCAGCCTCCACACCATCGGCCGGCGGCGGCTCGGAGAGCTCGTCGACCGCACCCTGGCGCTCACCGCACTGGCCGCCGAGCTGGTCGGGGCCGACCCCCGCCTCGAGCCGGCACACCGCCCCGTGCTGGCCTCGCTCGTCTTCCGCTACGTCCCCCAGCCCGACCGTCCGCAGCGCTCCGACCGGCTCAACGCCGCCATCCGCGACCGGCTCCTCGCCGAGGGCCGCGCGGTGCTGGGCCGCACCACCCTCGCCGGCCGCACCCATCTCAAGCTCACCCTGCTCAACCCCGCGGCCGGCGAGGGGGACATCGTCGAGCTGGTGGACCTGGTGGCCCGCACCGGCGCCGAGCTGGAGACGCAGCCGTGAGCGTCACCCCCGCCACCGAGGCGGCAGGGCAGCGTGCCGCCGACCTGGCGGTGACCTGCCTGCTCAACTGCTTCCTGCGCGAGGCCGGCCCGGCCACCGAGCTCGCCGGCGGCCGGCTGCGGGTCCGCCTCGCCCACCTCGGCATCGACCTCGAGATGGGGCTGCGGCACCGGTCGGCCACCGGCCACCATCTCTTCGACCTCCCGGTGCGGGCGCTGGCGGCACCGGCCGTGCCCGCGGTGGCCCTGGACCCCGGCGCGCTGGCGGCGCTGCTCGGTCGCGAGCTCGCCGCCGGCGACCCCCGCGCCGACG
>JAQBPH010000660.1:0-3904 GCA_028287625.1 Chloroflexota bacterium
GGCCGCGGAGGTGAGCGTCATCCGCTGGACCGCGGCGGCATCCAGCCGTCCCGATTCGACGACGGCATCGCGGTGCTGGAACTCTCCCGCGATGACGTAGGTGACGCATTGCGCATGACTGTGCAGATGCGGGACCAGACGCGCCGCCGGAGGCAGCTCCTCATGGTTGAAGACGCGCAGCGCTCCGATCCCGATGTGGGTTGGATCCTGATAGTCAGCGAAGCTGAAGTGCCACCGCGCGGCGTACGGGCCGAGGTGGCTTCGATGAATCTCGAGATCGCGTCGCACGACGACCCGGGCCAGGCGATCCAGCGTTCGTTCGCTCATGGCAATGCTCCTGGTCGGCGGTGGGATCCGATACGCCTGCGGCCTGCGACTCGAGCCGCCGGCCGATGGCCGCCGACGCTTCGCGCAGCTGGATCTGCAGCGCTCTGAGGTCGGCTGCCAGCGTGGCCATCTCCGGCTGCCCCGCCGCTGAGACGAACATCGAGAGCGACCTGATGGCGGCGCGCGCCCGCAGCACCGAGCGCGGCACCTCGCGGGTGGTGTCCCGCAGCGCTCGGGCGACCTCCAGCGCCGCCTCGCCCGAGAGCCTGTCGGCGTGGATCCGCTGCCACACCCTCCGCTGCTCCACCGGCGACGTTCGCAGCAGGAGCAGGGCGCGGGCATGCTTCTCGGTCAGATCACCCGCGCGGACATCGCCCTGCATCTCCGCCGGGAGCCGGGTGACGTTCAGCAGGTGGTGGACGTGCCGGCGGGTGATGCCGACCACGCGTCCCACGTCCTCCCAGGTCTGCGAACCGAGACTCACACGAAGGCGCTGAAGCGCGCGCGCGCGCTCCACCGGGTTGAGATCCTCGCGCTGAATGTTCTCCGTCAGCGACTCGATGAAGGCCCCCTCCTCGTCCGTCGTCACCACCAGGGCCGGGATCTCCCGCATCCCCAGGCCCTTCGCCGCCGACCAGCGCCGCTCGCCGGCGATGATCTCGTAGCCGTGCTCACCGCCCTCGCGCACGCGCAGAGGCTGCAGGATGCCCCACTGACGGATGCTGTCGGCGAGCTCCGCCAGGGTCGCGGCGGGGATCGTCTGCCGCGGCTGGTCGGCGCGGGGCGACAGCGCCTCCACGGGCAGCCAGCGCAACAGCGGGTGCGACGCCCGCACCGCCTGGTGGGGTGGGACCTCTCTCACTCCGTGTGGCGCACCACGGCCGCCGACCGGCGCCGCCGCCGCCTCGGGGCATCTCTTCTCGCTCACCGGAACGAGATCGCGGCGCATGTGGTCGAGTGCGGCGCGCTGCAGGCGGGAGACGTGCATCTGGGACATGCCGACCCGCTTCGCCACCTCGGTCTGGGGAAGCTGTTCGAAGAAGCGCAGGCTCATGATCTCGCGCTCGCGCGGGGAGAGGTGGGCCATGGCCTGCTCGACGAGCGCCCTGGTCTCCACCTGCTCGAGGTTGCCGTCCTCGCGGCCGAGCCGGTCGCCCAGCTCCATGCCCTCATCGTCACCGCGGCCACGGGACCGCGCGTCGAGCGAGAGGGCGCGCCTCGCTGGTGACACCTCGAGCGCGGCGAGCACCTCGTCGGGCACCAGATTGATGCGCGCGGCGATCTCCGCCACCGAGGGACGGCGTCCCAGCTCCTGGCTGAGCTGCTCCTCACCACGCATCGCCCTGCAGTAGTTCTCCTGCAGCCGCCGCGGCACCCGGACCGCCCAGGAGCGGTCGCGAAAATGGCGCCGGATCTCGCCCATGATGGTCGGCGCCGCAAAGCTGCTGAACTCGTTCTCGCGATCGGGGTCGAAGCGCTCGATGGCCTGGATGAGGCCGACGAAGCCGACCTGCACGATGTCCTCGAGCGGCTCACCGCGATCGGCGAAGCGGCGGGCGATGAACTGCACCAGCTCGGCGTTCAGCTCGACGAGGCGTTCGCGAACCGACGGCTCCCGGCCAGTGGCGTAGGCCCCGAGGAGACGGCGGACCTCGTCACGCGCGGTGCTGCGGGCCCGTGTGGGGAGTGGGCATGGGGGCCTCAGTGCCTCGACCTGCGCCTGTATCACTGGGACTGCGGCGTCATCGCTTCCGTCCCTCTCACGGTGCGGCCTCGTGAACCGCCAGGCCGCACTGACACCGGCTGGAATGGTCCCCGGCGGCGCGGCAGCGGTCCTTTCTCTCAGTCACCGCAGAGGCCTCCTGGTGAATCCTCAGGGGCGCACGCCGGTCGCCAGTCGCGGACGAATGGTAGCGCTGCAATATCAGAGAAAGCAACCCTTACAGAGTGGTTAGGTACTACTGAATCGCTGCATATTTACGCTCAGTTGTGGACGTTGGATCTTTGCATGTCGCCAGCCTTGCACAGCGGCGGCCACCACCTCGGCCGGCCGCTGGCGCCGAGGACGGTCACCACACGGCGCACCGTCCGCAGCCGCGCCACCGGTGCCACCGTCGCGGTGCGGATGAAGGCCAGCAGCAGGTCGAGCGCATTGACGGGAGGGGAGGCGGGGCCGCCGTCGAAGTGGTGCTCGTCGCGCACCAGCAGCGCACCTCTAGCTCGCAATACGCTGCCATGCCCCCCCTTGAGTAAGATTGATAAAAATGATAGCACTTTGAGCACTATCAACGCTATCATTATAGGCTGAGCGCGCAGAGCCCCGAGTTGCTCAGCGCATCAGCGCCAGAGCCCGTGTCCAGCGATGACGACGCGGACTTCGAGGGCGTCATTCCCGAGGGCGAGTACGGCACGTCGGGCGCAACAGGGGTAGGGGGCGTGCATGCCGTCCGAGGAGATTCTCAGCGCTGCCACTGCGATCGCCCGCGCCGCTGAGTACGCGCTCCGGTCCGCTCCCGACATCCCCGAGGGGCTGACCGTCGAGGTGGCGGACGGCCACGTCACCCTCCGCGGCGAGGTCGCGTGGGAGTACGAGCGCGAGGCGGCGGAGCGGGCGGTGCGCGCCGCCGCCGGGGTGCGCGATCACCAACCGGATCAGGCTCCTGCCCGCTCCGCCAATCGCACCACTGCCGCCCCACCACCGGCTGCGCACCTGCGAGGACGGCTGGGTGGCGCGCGAGGACGTCCTCGTCGAGTGCGAGCGCTCCGTCGTGGGACTGATGCTGCAGGTGCGCCAGGCCCCCACCGCGCAGCTGCGCGAGCTCGCCACCACGCTCGCCCGCGACCTGGTGCTCGATCGCTGGGACCCGGTCCAGGACCGCTGGGTGCCCGACCGCGACCCGGTCATCGAGCGCCTGAAGGAGGAGCAGGGCCTGAGCGGCTGAGCGCGCGGAGCTCACCGGGGACGCAGTCGGTGATCCACATCCCCGGTGAGGAGCGCACCTCAGACGGTGGCCGGCACGCCCTGCTCCTGGAGAATGGTGAGCAGGTCCTCGGCATGCTCCTCCTCGACCGCGAGGATGCCCTTGAGCATCTCCGTCGTGGTGGGGTCCTTGTCGCCGAGCCAGCGGATGATCTCCTGGTAGGTGGCGACGGCGACGCGCTCGGCCACCAGATCCTCCTTCACCATGTCGAGCAGGTCGCGGCCCTCCACGTACTCGGAGTGGGCGCGGGTGCCCAGCCCGTCGGGGCTGAAGTTCGGCTCCCCGCGCAGCTGGGTGATGCGAGCCGCCACCTGGTCGGCGTGCATCATCTCCTCGTTGGCGTGCTGTAGGAACTCCTGGGCGACGGAGGTGGCGTTCGGCCCGCTCGCCATGTAGTGGTGGCGCTTGTAGCGGAGCACGCAGACCAGCTCGGTCGCCAGCGCCTCGTTGAGCACCGCGATGACGCGCACGCGGTCGGCTCCGTAGGCGTCGGTGATCGCGCCGTCCTCGATGTGCTGACGGGCGCGCTGGCGCCGGGTCTGGACATCGGTGAGAAAGTCCGTCATCACTGGTCTCCTCGCTGCAGGTACTGGTGG
>JAQBPH010000671.1:0-3158 GCA_028287625.1 Chloroflexota bacterium
GTGACGGTGGCCCCCCAGGCGGACTGAGGCGGCGCGTGCGACGCTCGACCCCAGCCGTCGCCGCCGCCCTGATCGCGCTCGCCGCATGCGGCGGGTCGCCGGTGCCCAGGGCCTCGGCCTCCCCCTCCCCCACGGTCGCCGGTCCGAGCCCGTCCGCCGCCGGCCGCAGCCGGACCCTCGCCGACCTCCACATGGTCGGCGCCTCGGTGGGCTGGGCGGTGGCCGAGGTCGCCGGGGAGCGCCCGCCGCCGGGTCGGGGCGCGCACGTGGTGCGCAGCACCGACGGAGGCGCCCATTGGACCACCGTGCTCAGCGACGGCCGCCAGCCGGTGGACGCCGACGTCCACGACGCCGACCACGCCTGGGTGCTCGAGGCCGACGCGGGCGGGGACGCGCCGGGAGCGCAGACGGTGGTGGTGCGGTCGACCGCCGACGGCGGGCGCAGCTGGTCGAGCACGCCGTCGCTGCAGCTCGAGGGCACCGCCTCGCACCTGCAGTTCGCCGACGCCACCCACGGGTGGGTGTTCGCCACCTCGCACGCGGAGGTGGTGAACGGCGTCAGCCAGGCGGTGCTCTACCGGACCGTCGACGGCGGCTCCACCTGGCAGCCGATCACCGCCCTACCCGACGCCTGCCCGGGCGGGGGGCCGCTCTCCGCGCCCACCTTCGCCGATCCTCAGCACGGGTGGCTGGGGGCGTCCTGCGACCGGGTCGTCCTCGACACCACCCGCGACGGCGGGGTCACCTGGGCGCCGCAGCCCCTCCCCGACTTCCCCGGGCCACCGTCCGGCGCGCCCGCCGAGAACCTGCTCTACTCCACCGACCCTCCGCAGTTCTCCTCGCCCTCCGAGGGCGCCGTCTTCGTGCACCGCGGCATCACCACCGGCGCCAACGCCCTGCAGGACGCCGCCCTCCTCGTCACCCACAACGGCGGCGCCACCTGGGTGGCGCACCGCCTGCCCGCGGCCGAGCTACAGGCGGGCTTCGTCGACCCCGACCACGGGTGGATGGTGGGCGCGGGCCCGGGGGGCGACGCCGAGACCCGCTCGCTCTACATCACCCGCGACGGAGGCGCCACCTGGTCGAGGGTCGCGGGACCGCAGGACTACCTCGCCGGCTCGATCAGCTTCGTGAGCCCGGCGGAGGGGTTCATCGGCGGATCGGGCGGCCCTGCCAGCGCGGGACTGCTTCTCCACACCACCGACGGCGGCGCCCGCTGGACGGCGATCGCCGCCACGGTGCCCTGAGGCGGGTCAGCTGCCGGCGGCGTCCTCCCAGCGCGTGAGCCGGGAGGAGTTCACCACCACGGCGACGCTGCTGGCGTTGTGCAGCACCGCGGCGATCACCGGGTTGAGGCTGCCGAGCGCGCCGGCCACCAGGCCCAGCGAGTTCACCCCGATGGCGAGGCCGTAGTTCTGCCCGATCACCCGCAGGGTGTGCCGGCCCAGGCGCAGCACCGAGGCGACCTCGGTGAGCCGGCTGGCGGCGAGGGCGATGTCGGCGGTCTCGACGGCCACCTCGGTGCCGCCGAGGCCCATGGCGATGCCGACGTCGGCGAGGGCGAGGGCGGGTGCGTCGTTGGTGCCGTCGCCGACCATGGCGACGACGTGGCCCTCCTGCTGGAGGCGGCGCACCACCTCGAGCTTGTCCTCGGGCAGGACCTGGGCGCACCACTCCTCGATGCCCAGCGCCGCCGCCACCGCCGCCGCCGTCCCGGGGGCGTCGCCGGTGAGCATGACGATGCGCCGCACCCCCAGCCCGCGCAGCTCGGCGAGCACCCGGGCCGACTCCGGCCGCACCGTGTCGGTGACGCCGATGAGGCCGACCAGGATGCCGTTCTGGGCCAGGCAGATCACGATCTCCCCGGCGGCGCGCATCCGCTCCAGCCACCCCGCCGCCTGCCCGCTCATCTCCACCCCGGCGTCGGCGAGGAACTGCGGGCTGCCGACGAGCAGCCGGTTGCCCTGCAGGTCGGCCCGCACCCCCTGGCCGAGCAGCACCTCGCACTCCTCGTGGACCGGGATCTCGATGCGGCACTCGGCGGTGTGGCGCACCACCGCCGCGGCGAGCGGATGGCGCACGTGGATCTCGCTCGACGCGGCGTAGGCGAGCACCTGCTCCGGGGTCCATCCCTCGCCGCCGGTGACCACCACGCTGGTGACCAGCGGACGGCCGACGGTGAGCGTCCCGGTCTTGTCGAGCACCACGGCGCTCACCCGGCCGGCGCTCTCGAGGTGGGTCCCGCCCTTGATGAGGATGCCGCGGCGCGCGCCGTTGCCGATGGCGGCGCTGATCGCCGTGGGCGTCGACAGCCCGGCGGCGCAGGGGCAGGCGATGAGCAGCATGGTCATCGCCCGCGCCGCGTCGCGGGTCAGCAGCCAGGTCAGCCCGGCGAGCGCGAGGGAGGTGGGGACGAAGCGCCGCGAGAAGGTGGCCGCAACCGTCTGGATCGGCGCCCGGTCGGCCTGGGCCACCTCGACGCGCTGGATGATGCGGCCGACGGCGGTGTCGCGCCCGGTGCGGGTGGCCCGCACCCGCAGCGAGCCGGAGTGGAGCACGGTGCCGGCGAAGACCTCGCCACCCGGGCCCCTGCACACGGGCATCGACTCGCCGGTCACCGCCGCCTCGGCGACGATCGCCTCGCCGCTGACCACCTCGCCGTCCACGGGCAGGGTGCAGGGGGCGTACACCGCGACCACGTCACCGGCGGTCACCGAGGCCAGCGCGGTCTGGACCTCGACGCCCGCACCCTCGCCCACCACCACCCAGACGGTGTCGTCGCCGAGGCTGAGCAGGTCCTGGATGGCGCGGCGGGTGCGGCGCAGGGTGAGCTCCTGGAGGAACTCGCCGATGTTGAGCAGCCAGAGCACGGTGAGCGCCACCACGTTCTCGCGGAGCAGCAGGCTGGCGACGGTGGCGGCGGTGACTAGGGCGTCGGTGCCCCCGGGCGAGCGGCGGGTCAGGCTGCGGGCGGCGCCGCGGAAGAAGGGATAGCCGGTGACCAGGGTGGCCAGCGAGGCCACCGTCGAGGCGCGGCCGGAGAGCAGCGGCGGGTGGCGGAGGAGCAGACGGCGCACCGCCAGCACCGCCAGGGCGGCACCGCCGAGCACCAGCCGGGCGACGCCGCCGGCCCCGCCCGGGGTCGGCGCCGGCCGGGC
>JAQBPH010000682.1:0-5713 GCA_028287625.1 Chloroflexota bacterium
GACGGGCTGGTGCCGGCGCCGGCCGAGGTGCGCATCACCTGCGGCTGCTCCTCGGGGCCGGGCCTCTGCGACCACGCCGCCGCCGTCTGGTACGTGGCCGCCCGCGCGATCGACCTCAGGCCGGCGCAGCTGCTCGACCTGCGCGGCTACGACAGCGACCTGACCGGCGCGGTGCACCGGCGGGTGCTGCGCAACCGGACCCATGCGGCGCGCACCGCCCAGGATCCCGGCGTGGACCCGGTCGCAGCCTTCGCGCGGGTGCCGGACCCGCTGCCCCCGAGACTGGCGCTGCCGGTGCGGCCGGGGACGCCCGAGTCCCTCCCGGCACGCCCGCCCGCGGGGGTCAGGATCCGGCCGGAGGATGTCCAGGCGCTCGCCGCCGACGCGGCGCGCCGCGCCTGGGAGCTGGGAATGGGAACCGGCGATGGCGATCTGGGGCTCGACCCCGACACCGACCTGGCACGGCGCGTCTCCCCCCTGGTCGACGACCATGCCCGGTTGATCGCGCTCGCCAACGCCACCGGCCGCGACCCGTGGGCGCTCGCCCGGCTGGGACTGGCCTGGCGAGCCGCAGGGGCGGCCGCGGTCGAGGTCCTCCTGCGTCCCTGGTCGCCGCCGCAGGAGTGGCTGGCGCCGGCCGCGGTGGCCCTCGGCGGGCTGGGCCCGGTGCGCTGCCGGCACAACCGGGTCACCGCCGAGGCGGGCGGCGTGGAGCTGCGCCTCGGCCGGGACCGGCGCTGGTTCCTGCTGGAGCGCGAGGGGGACACCTGGGTGCTCCGGGAGCCGCCCCTCGCGGACCCTGCGGACGCGCTGCGGCGGGCCGGCCTGGCGGCGGCGACGGCCGCTCCGACGGTCGTGCCCGAGCCTGCCGATGCCCGGGAGGCGGCTGACCTCCGCGCCGGTGCCACACGTGGCCGGCCGGGGCGCGACCCCGCGCACGGCGACGCGAAGCAGCTCAGACTTCCCTGGTGACGCGGCCCACGCCGGCGGCCCCGGTCATCCTCAGAGGACGGCGCGATGCTCCTCGATGACCTCACGCGCGCGGCGCCGCAGCCGATCGACATCCTCGGCCGCGGTCACGGCCAGGATGCTCTGGCTGGTCTGCCGCATCGGCGACGAGTGGAGGCGTTCGGCCTGGTCCAGCTCCACGGCCAGGGTCGGAGCCACCCTCCGGAGGACGGTGCGCTCTCCGGTCGAGAGCGCGGAGATGGACAGCCTGGTGCGGGGGATGCCCGGTCGCTGGAGGACGAGGGGCTGCCGTGGGGCCGCGGGTCGCTCCCAGAGCGGGGTGCCCATCACCGGCCCGATGCCGGGGCGGCGGTAGCCGCTGATGACGTCCTGGATGAGGGGGTATCGCTCGATTCGGTTCGTCATTCTTCTCCTGTTCTGTGCGGCGTCAGCATAGCGTCATCACCGGCACGGGACGCTCACGGGACCGCACCGCCCTGGTTCCGAATGGCCCCCGGCGGGACCGAACGCCGCGACTGTCACACTGGTGAGGACCAGCTCGCTGTCTGACGGAGGAGGCCGACCGTGCTACGTGCCCTGCTCCTCGCTCCCCCGGGGGCGGGCAAGGGGACACAGGGGGAGCGGCTCGCGCAGGTCTACGGCGTGCCCCACCTGGCGACCGGTGACCTGCTCCGGCGGCACGTGGCCGAGGCGACCCCGCTCGGTTCCGAGGCGAAGAGGTTCATGGACCGGGGCGAGCTGCTCCCCGACCGGCTCGTGGTCGACGTCATCGCCGACCGCATCGCCGGGCCCAGGCCTCTGGCCGGGTTCGTCCTCGACGGCTTTCCCCGCACGCTGACCCAGGCCAGGCAGTCGTACGAGTGGGGGCGGCTGAGGGGGCGGACCTTCCACGCGGTCATCTCGCTCCAAGTGCCCGAGGACGAGCTGGTCCGCAGGCTCCTGGAGCGGGGACGGAGCTCCGGCCGCGCCGACGACACCGAGGAGACCATCCGGCATCGCCTCGCCGTCTACGCGGAACACACCGCGCCGCTCCTCGACTTCTACCGCGGACGCGACATCCTGGTCGAGGTCGACGGGACCGGACCGGTGCCCGAGGTGACGGCACGCATCCGTGACGCCCTGAGCCCTCTCGACCTCCCGGCGACACGCACGGTCCACCACGTCAGCCAGTCCAACCCGAGGGGCCCGTCCCAGCAGGACGTCCCCGCCCTCCTCCGGCGGATGGCGGACACGATCGAGAAGCTCAGGCCCGCCAAGGTGCATGACGTGACCCTCGCGACCGAGATGACCGAGGACGGTCCCTGGCCGCATCTGACGGTGTACTTCCACCCGAGCGAGCCGGACTGACCTCGCGAGGATGCCGCACGGCGGTCGGCGGCGGAACGCCGCGCCGCGACCGGTGACCGGGTTCCCGCCGCGAACGTTGACCGGGGCGGACCTCCGCGTGGTAACCGCGGATGACCCGGTGACCGGGCGCCGCCGACCCACGCCCACCCGCGCGCCCTCGACCGAGGACTGCTGATGGCCGTGTACATCGAGGAGCTGTTCGGCACCCCGAACGACAAGGCGAACCGCGCCGCGGTGCGTGCCGTGGCACGAGATGAGCTCAACCTCGTGGGCATCGGCGTGCACGGGCCGCGGGGCGCGGTCGACGAGGCGTTGCGAGGAGCGCGACTGCACGACTGATCCCCGACCGATGAGTTTCGGCACCGTCCTCGGTCTCTACGGGTGCACGCTCACGGCGTCCGCCGTGAGGCCGAAAAGCTGACAGGAGATCACCCGTGCCAGTCGTCTTCATCGAAGCCCCGCCCGGCATCCGCCCCGACGCCAAGAAGAGGATGGTGAAGAGCATCACCGCCTCGATCGAGGAGGTCTATCCCATCGGCGAGACCCTGATCTTCCTTCGCGAGTACCCGCTGGAGAACGTGGCCCTGAACGGTGGTCTCCAATCGGAGAATCCCCACGTCGTCGAGGCGGTGCGGAAGACCCGGAGCGCCTGACACAACCATCGGTGTGGGACGGGACAGGCGAGCAGCCACCGGCTCGCCTGTCCACGTCCCGCAGGCCGTGACCGACGAGAGAGGAGCTCTCCCCCATCATGACCGCCGCCGGCATGTCCCTCCCGCCCGCACTCCTGGATCCCGCAGCGAGCGGCGGCCGGGACGCGTTCCAGCACCTCGCTGAAGGCTACCGCCGGGAGCTGCAGGTCCACTGCTACCGCATGCTCGGGTCGTTCGACGACGCCGAGGACCTCGTGCAGGAGACGTTCCTGCGCGCCTGGCGCGGGCTCGACCGCTTCGAGGGGCGCACCTCCGTGCGCGGCTGGCTCCACCGCATCGCCACCAACGCCTGCCTCACCGCTCTCGCCAGCAGAGCGACCGCCCGCCGGGTGCTGCCCGAGGCGCAGGGACCGCCGTCCCACCAGATGCCACGCGGCGGGCCCGCCACCGAGATCGCCTGGCTCGGACCCTACCCGGACACGGCCCTCGAGGGCATCGCCGACACCGCACCCGGACCGGACGCTCGCTACGAGATGCGTGAGGCGGTGCAGCTCGCCTTCATCGCCGCGATCCAGCACCTGCCGCCGCGGCAGCGGGCCGTCCTGCTGCTGCGTGACGTGCTCGGCTGGTCGGCCACCGAGACCGCGGGCCTGCTCGACACCTCGGTGCCGTCGGTCACCAGCGCGCTGCAGCGCGCCCGCGCCACCCTCAGGCACCGGTTCCCCACCGGCCGGCCCAGCGCCCCGGCGGCACCGGACGACCGACAGCGCAATCTGCTGGAGCGCTACCTCCGGGCCTGGGAGGGAGCCGACCTCGACGGCCTCGTCGCCCTGCTCCGCGAGGATGCGGTCCTGAGCATGCCGCCCTGGCGGCAGTGGTACACCGGACGCGAGGCGATCAGGACGTTCTTCGCATGGGCCTGGAGGTCCAGCGCAGACGGCCCCTCCCCCTTCCGCCTCGTCCCCACCGCGGCGAACCGGCAGCCCGCCTTCGGGCTGTACGACCGCGACGGTGACCGGCCCGAATGCCGGGCTCACGCGATCCAGGTGCTCACGCTCCGGGACGATGCGGTCGCCGTGCTGACCATCTTCCACGACCCAGGGCTGTTCGCCGCCTTCGGCCTCCCTGCGGTCGTGCCATGCGTGCCGCGGACGTGATCGTCCGGCCCTGACCGGGGGCGAAGCCGAGACGGCTCCGCCCCCCGCGGACCGGATGACCGACGGCCTCAGGCGAGGACGTCCCGCTGCCGGAAGAGGACGGCCGCGACCACGCAGGCGAGCGCGGCGTAGGCGCTGCCCATCGCCAGGGCGTGGCCATAGCTGATCGTGGAGGTGCCCTGCGCGATGATCGCGTCGAGCTGGCGGAAGGGGAGCCACGTCCCCAGGCTCGACCACGCCGAGCTCAGCAGGCCCTCGACGGGGAGCGCCCAGGCGATTCCCGCGATGACCGCGGGCGCCGGGGAGCGGAGCACCACGCCCAGCAGGCACCCGAAGAGACCGTACCCGAGCGCACCGAGGACCAGGGTGCCGCCGGTCGAGAGCGTCTGCCCCAGTCCCGAGCCCAGCCAGCCGGAGGTGTCGATGCCCTGCGAGGGGCCGAGGATCAGCCCGGTCACCAGGGCGGCCGCGAACGCGGCGGTGACGCCGGCGGAGACGAAGACGAGGTTTGCCGCCAGCTTGCCGGCGAGCAGGCGGATGCGGCGCGGCTCGCGGACCAGCAGGCTGCGCAGCGTGCCGTGCGTGTACTCCTGGGCCACGGCGATGGCGACGGTCCCGAGCACGATGACGCCGAGCATCTCGCCGGTGCGCGACATCAGGGACGCGAAGCCGTCCGGCTGGGAGAGGCGGGCGACGCTGACGGCGCCGCGGCCGGTCTGGGCGCGCATGACGACCAGCACGACCCCGAGGACGGAGAGTGCGGTCATCGCCCCGGCGCTGCCGAGAAGCATGCCACGGCGGAGGATCTTCAGCCACTCGCTGCGAAAGGCGCGGACCATGTCAGTTGTCTCCTGTCAGGGTGAGGAAGCTGTCCTCGAGGGTGGAGCGCTCGACGCCGATCTCGGTGAGCGCGACGCCGGCGCCCATGGCACCCCGGGTCAGGCTGGCGGCGGCCTCCGCGCCGGCGCTGACGGTGACGTACCCGTCGGCGACCTCGGCGTCGTACCCGAGCCGCCGCGCCACCGCCGCGATGACCTCGGCGTCCGCCGGGCTCTCGCCCGCAATCCGCAGCCGCGTCTGGCGGCGGGCCAGCAGGTCGGCGATCGGACCCTGGAAGAGAAGCCGTCCGTGATTGAGAACGACGAGCCAGTCGGCGAGCTGCTCGACCTCCCCGAGGAGGTGGCTGCTCACGAACACGGTCTTGCCGCGCTCCCGGAGGGACCGGAGCAGGACGCGCATCTCGATGATTCCGGCGGGGTCGAGGCCGTTGCTCGGCTCGTCGAGCACGAGCAGCTCGGGGTCCGGAAGCAGCGCGGCCGCGACGCCGAGGCGCTGCTTCATGCCGAGCGAGTAGCGGCGGTACTGATCGCGTGCGCGGTCGGTGAGCCCGACGATCTCCAGCACCTCGTCGACGCGCGCACGCGAGTAGCCGCCGAGGCTGGCGAGCACCTCGAGGTTGCGCAGTCCGCTGAGCGGCGGATGGAAGGCGGGGCCCTCGATCAGCGAGCCCACCTGCGCGAGGTACGCGGCCGGGTTGCTGACGTTCTCGCCCAGAACCTCGGCGCTGCCGCCACTGGGACGGATCAG
>JAQBPH010000686.1:0-4373 GCA_028287625.1 Chloroflexota bacterium
GAGGTACATCGAGGCGTTGCCCTCGACCATGATCACCGCGTCGCAGAAGGCGGGGATGTAGGCGCCGCCGGCGGCGCTGGGGCCGAAGAGGACGCAGAGCTGGGGCACCTGCCCGCTCAGGCGCACCTCGTTCTGGAAGATCCGCCCGGCGTGGCGCCGCCCGGGGAACATCGCCACCTGGTCGGTGATCCGCGCGCCGGCGCTGTCGACCAGGTACACGAGGGGGATCTGGAGCCGCTCGGCGGTCTCCTGGATGCGGATGATCTTCTCGACGGTGCGCGCCCCCCACGAGCCCGCCTTGACCGAGGAGTCGTTGGCCATCACCGCGCAGTGGCGCCCGTGGAGGATGCCGATGCCGGTGACGACCCCGTCGGCGGGGAGGTCGGGGGCCCCGCAGTTGGCGAGCAGGCCGTCCTCGACGAACACGGTCTCGGGGTCGAACAGCCGTGCGATGCGCTCGCGGACCGGGAGCTTGCCCTGCCCGGCGAGCTTCTGGCGGGCGCGCTCGGAGCCGCCGGCCCGGGCGCGGCTCAGCCGTGCCTCGACCTCGGCGGTGGTGTGGGCGCCCGGGGGCGGCGGCGGGTCGCCGGCGGCGGGGGGCACGGGATGCGGAGGTGCCTCAGCCATCGGCGACCCCACTGGTGGCGGCGCCCACCCGGTCGGGGTGCCAGACGCCGGCGCGGTGCAGCTTTCCCGGGAGGGTCGTGCCGAGGTCCTCGGCGAGTCGCTCGGCGACGGCGCAGTAGGCGTCGAGGTCGATCCCGCTCTCGGCCCCGGCGGCGTGCAGCGCCAGCAGCGCGTCCTCGCTGCAGACGTTGCCGGTGGCGCGCGGCGCGAAGGGACAGCCGCCCAGGCCGCCGACCGAGCCCTCGAACCGCCGCACCCCCGCCTGGTGGGCGGCGAGGACGTTGGCGACCCCCTGCCCGCGGGTGTCGTGGACGTGGAGGGAGAGCCGCTCCAGCGGCACCACGGCCGCCACCTCGGCGCAGAGCGCGCTCACCCGCGCGGGCTCGGCGACGCCGATGGTGTCGGCGATCCCCACCTCGGCGGCACCGCGCGCGGCGATCTCGGCGCAGAGCTCGACCACCCGCCGCGGCGCGACGTCGCCCTCGAAGGGACAGCCCCAGCAGACCGACAGGGCGACGTCCACCACGCAGCCCGCCGGCGCCGCCGCCGCGGTGATCGCGGCGATGTCCTCCAGCGACTCGGCGACGCTGCGGTTGATGTTGCGCCGGTTGAAGGAGTCGGTGGCGGCGACGGTGACCAGCACGTTCCGGACGCCCGCGTCGAGCGCCATCTCGAACCCACGACGGTTCGGGATCAGCACCCGCAGCCTCCCCCGGACCTCGGCGCCGAGGGCGGCGAGCACCGCGGCGGCGTCGGCGAGCTGCGGCACCCAGCGCGCGCTCACGAAGGAGGTGGCCTCGACGCGGGGCGCGCCGGCGTCGAGCAGGCCGCGCACCAGCCGCACCTTCACCTCGGTGGGCACGGTGCCGGAGACGTTCTGGAGCCCGTCGCGCGGCCCCACGTCGGTCCAGTGGATGGAGCGGCTCGTCTCGTTCATCGTCGGGAGGGTGGGCGCGGCTGACCTGGCATGGGGGCGCGGCCACCGTACCAGAGCGACCGCCGGGGTCGGCCTCGTCCCGATCGCCGAACTCCGCGGCCTCTCCCTTCCTACAATCCACACCCGTGCCGCCGAGCATCCCCACCCTGCGCATGGAGCGGACCCTGTGGCAGACGGGCGCCCGCCGGGTCGTCGGCGTCGACGAGTGCGGCATGGGCAGCCTGTGCTCGGCGGTGGTCGCCGCCGCCTGCCTGGTCCCCCCCAACTGCCGGCGGATCGCCGGGGTGCGCGACTCCAAGACGCTGTCGGCGCGGCAGCGCGAGCGGCTGGCGGGGGAGATCCGGCGGCGCACCGTGGTCGCCGTGGGGGCGGCGTCGGTGGCGGAGATCGACCGCATCAACATCTATCACGCCAGCCACCTGGCGATGCGCCGGGCGCTCCGCCGCATCGGCGCCTACGACCACGTGCTCGTCGACGGCCGCCGCATCGCCGGCTTCGACGACGTCGGGCCCCACACCGCGGTGGTCGACGGCGACGCCCTCTGCTACGCGATCGCGTGCGCCTCGGTGGTGGCCAAGGTCACCCGCGACCGGCTGCTCGCCCGCCTGGCGGTGCGCCACCCCGGCTACGGCTGGGAGCGCAACGCCGGCTACAGCACCCGCGAGCACCTCGAGGCGCTGCGCACCCTCGGCGTCACCCCCCACCACCGCCGCAGCTTCGCGCCGGCCCGCTCGGGCGGCGCCGAGCAGGGCGTGCTCGACCTCGACGGGGTGGTGGTGAGCAGCCTGCCCGCGCTCGCCGGCGGAGGCTGAGTCACCCCGCCGCGGGCGGCTCCACGGCCGCGCCGCAGGCGCTGCAGTAGCGTGCCCCGGGCGTGGTCAGGGCGCCGCAGCCGGCGCAGCGCGCCAGGGCGGGCGCCGGTGCCGGCGGCTCCGTGTCGTAGCGGCGCAGCAGCGGCGGGCGGATGCCGCGGGCGAGCAGGAGCATGGAGAGGTATCCCCCCGCCGCCCCGCCGACCACGCCCCAGAGCAGCAGGGCGCCGAAGGCGTACTGCATTCCCGGGCCGACCAGGAAGTTGCCGCCAGGCACGCCACCGGGGATCCCCCCCAGCCCGCTGACCGAGAGGGTGCCGCCGCCGTCGAGGAGCACCACCACCAGGAAGCCGATCACCGCCAGCGCCAGGCCGCCGAGGGCGCCGTCGACCATCGCCATCTCCACTGAGGCCGAGCGGCGGCGGCGGGCGGCGACGTAGCCGGTCAGCAGGGTCACGACGATGGGCAGCGCCACCACCGCCCAGAGCCAGGCGTCGTGATCGCCGGCGAGCAGCCCGTAGTCGGTGGTGCTCAGCGGCGTGCCCACGGTGATGGTGGGGATGATGAGCGAGTAGGCGAGCACCCAGGCGGCCAGGGTGGGCAGTGCCAGCACCAGGTACGCGACCGCGGCCACCGTGCCGGTCGGCGACGAGGGCAGCGGGCGGGTGGTGACGTCGAGCAGGGCGGTGCGGAGCACGGTGCCCGCGTCGCCGAGGTGGGTGGCCGCGGCCGCCACCCCGAGCGCCGCTCCCAACGCCAGCGCCGCCGCGGTGCCCACCAGCCCGGCCTCGAGGATCGCCGCCCATCCCCCCAACCGGACGGTGGCGAGGGCCAGCGGCCCCCGGGGGACGACGGCGCCGAAGAGCCGCCGGAACATCCCCGCCAGCGAGCCCGCGAAGCCGAGGAGGAGCCCCCAGAGCAGCAGCAGCCCGTCGTCGGGGCCGACGGTCAGGCGGTCTCCGCGCGCGGAGATGGCGATGCCGAGGAGGAGCATCCCGGCGGTGTAGGTGACGGCGATCACGCCGGCGCGGACCACCAGGTCGCGCATCCGCTGGGGGGGGAAGAGCCGAACGCTGGCGGCGCCCGCCACCGCCAGCACCACCGCGGTCAGGAGCATGCCCAGGCCCAGGGGGAGGCGCACCACCAGGCCGCCCTCGCCGGCGGTGAACGACACCCCGACCCCCTGCATCGACCAGAGCATGGCGTTCCAGTCGGTGAGCAGCCCGTTGGTCGAGCCCACCTGGAGGCAGCCGCCCTGGAGGCTGCCGGAGAGCGCCCCGGTGGAGCACCCCTGGCTGCCATGGGCGGCGGCGACCAGGCCGCCCGCCGCCAGCCCGATCAGCGCCACCCCGGCCACCCCGCCCAGCCCGCAGACGATCCCGGCGCTCACCGGCGTGCGTCGGGCGAGGCGGCGGAAGGCGTCGACCAGGCTCACGTCGGGACCGCTCGGCCCCGTGGCCCCGGCGGCGGGCGGAGGATCGGCGGCCGGGGGCGGCCCCGTCGCGGCGCCGGCGTAGCGGTCGAAGTGGGACGTCGCCACCTCGCCGGCGGAGGTCACCAGTCCGGTCCCGGGGGGCGGCGTCTCGACCGGGTGGGGTGGAGGCGGAGGCGCCGGGGGCACGGCGTCGGCCGGCACCACCGTCGCCGGCACGGGCGCCGGGACCGGCTCGGGCTCGGGCTCCTCGTCGACGTCCTCCTCCTCGGCGACCGCGGGCATCTCGGCGCCGCAGCCGACGCAGAACCGGGCCTCCCCGCTGAGCACCCGCCCGCACCCCGGGCACGCCCGCTTCGCCTTCACCGCGCCATTCTTTATTACCGGGGGGAGGCTCCGCCTCCCCCCGCTCATGCCAAAGACATCGTGCGCTGGCGCGCCCGATGCCGTGGCATACCCCCCTCCGCGCCGGCACTCGCCGGCGACGCGCGCTTCGCGCGCTTTTCGTGAAGGGTCCACGGGCGCGCTACCACGAGGAACGCTGCGCGTTCCTCATACCGGACCC
>JAQBPH010000687.1:0-22914 GCA_028287625.1 Chloroflexota bacterium
CCACCCTGTTCGTGCACCGGAGCACGGTCAAGTACCGCCTCCAGCGCGTGCGCGAGATCACCGGTTTCGACCTCAACGATCCCAACGTGCGCTTCAACCTCCAGCTCTCCACCCGCGCCTGGCAGACGCTGCAGGCACTCTCTGCATCTCGTTAGCGCACCGGACGGAGCAGTGCGCAGGGGGAGGGGAGGAGGACTCCCCCCCCTTGCCCAGACTGTGGTTCAGGAGAGTGACCGGCGGCGCCTCCGCCTCACCGGCCGTGACGCCCCCAGTGAGCGCTGAAGAGCTCGTCATCGCTGACGACCCGAGGCTGGATGGGCCGCGACACCCAGGTCACATTGACGAAGTGGCGGGCGTTGACATTCTCGGTGGTGATGTTTCCGCCCCAGGTCCCGCAGCTCAGGCTGAGCGTGAAGGGCAGGCCGTTGCGCGGGCTGCCGGCGCCCTCGTTGAGATTCTGGTTGACCAGCACCCGGGCGGTGCGGGTCCCCATGGCGAGGGCGTTCACATGAGCCTCGCTCTGGGTGTGGATGCCGCAGGTGTGGCCCAGACCCTGGTAGCCGGTGATCGCGTTGACGAGCCGGACCGCCCCGCCGATGGAGCCGCGATACCGGTACAGCGCAAGCACCACGGAGAGCTTCTCCCCGGAGAAGGGGTGGTCGGGACCGGCTCCATCCTCCTCGACGATCAGGAAGCTGCGGTCCGGCGCGATCGAGAACCCGGCGAGCTCGGCGATGTGCTGGGCCGATTTGGCCACCACCCCGAGGGTGGGAATGTGCCCGCCGTCGGGCCACATGGCCTGCGCGAGACGCGCCTTCTCGTTCGCGGTGCAGACGTGGCCGCCGGCCTGCACCAGGCGGTCGACGAGGCTGCTGTAGATGCCGTCCTCGGCGACCACGGCGTTGTCGGCCAGGCAGCTGGTGGCGTAGTCGAAGGTCTTGGCGGTGGCGATCGCCGCGGCCGCATCGTCGAGGTCCGCGGTCTCGTCGACCACGTGGACGGAGTTGCCAACCCCGACACCGTAGGCGGGGGTGCCGGAGCTGTAGGCGGCCTTGACCATGGCCGCTCCGCCGGTGGCGACGATGAGATCGGCCCCACGCATGAGCGCGCTCGTCTTGGCGATGCTGGGCACCTCGATCACCTGGATGAGGTCCTCGGGCGCACCTGCCTGCCGGCAGGCATCACGCATGTACACGACCGCCAGTGCCGTGCTCCGGCGAGTGCGAGGGTGGGGCGCGACGATGATCGCGTTGCGACCCTTCAGGGCCATGAGGGCCTTCACCGGCGGCGTCGCGTCGGGACCGGTGGTGGGGATGAGCGCGGCGACCACACCCACCGGCTTGGCGATCTTGATCAGCCCCCGCTCGGCATCCTCCTCGATCACGCCCACGGTGCGCACCGAGCGCATGTCGGCGAGAACTCCGGTGGCCCGCTTGTGGATCTTGATCACCTTGTCGGCGTAGTTGCCGAATCCGCCCTCGTCGACGGCCAGCCTGGCCAGCGCCTCGGCGTGGTCGGGGCGGACCACCGACCAGGCCACGGCGGTGACCAGGGCGTCGACCTGGTCCTGGGAGTAGTCCTCGATGGCCGACTGGGCTCGCCTGGCTCGTTCGATCAGTGCATCGATCTCCGAGCTGACGGCGTCATCTGTCTGGGGCGGGGTTGCTGTAGTGCTCATGCGCACAGGATGGTCCGTCTGCGACCGGATGGTCACCGTTCTGGGGGGACAGGATTGCCGGGGTCGTCACCCTGCCCAGGACAAGGTGTGCCGTTCAGACGCGGCCCCGTGGAGGTCGAGGACGAGCGACCGGACCACCGCGCGCACGGCGATCCGCAGTGCCTCGCGCCGCGTGCGGCCGGCATGCAGCCAACCGGAGGCGGCACCCGAGTCGACGAGGTGGGCACCCATCTACACGGCCAGGCGTGTGGTCTCCCTGCGGTCGACCCCGGTCAGCGTGCGCAGGGCGCTGCGCACCTCGTCGAGGCTCGAACCCCAGGGCACCACAGCGGTGTTGTCCTCGACCTCGATGCCGCGCTCGAGCAGGCAGCACTTGACGAGCCTCAGGTCGGAGGGATCACTCATGGGCTGGCGTTGCCGCGGGCAGAAGTCCACCCGCTCCGGTTCCTCGCCGTAGAAGTGGCGATGGAATTGGAGGGAGCGCTCGCAGCCGATGAGGGTCCAGTCGAGGCGTTGGGCGGGGCGCGTGTCGAGGAAGTGAACCGGCGCGGTCAGATCCACCCCCGAGCCGCGGCAGGGGAGGAGGTAGCGCTGCGCCGGATGGTCGGCCGCGAGACCGCGGATGTCGACGGCCTCCAGCACCAGGTCCAGCGGTGGCAGATCCTCGTCGAAGGCGACCGCCTGCTCCGCCATGGCCAGCAGCTTGGGCGGCTCGGGTGGGACGACCTCGGTCACGTGGACGCGCAGGGGTGCCGGCTCCCAGATGAAGTTGACGTGCTCGTAGCGCCCCATCACCACATATGCCCTGATGCCGGGTCGGGCGTGGCGCGCGGCCGCGCGGGCCAGCGCGGTGGCGTTGCCGACGTCGACGGTGGGATCCTCGATCCAGGCGATCTGGTCCGGACCGGCCAGCACCCTCGCCTCCACCACGGGCGAGAAGAGGGGTACGAGCGAGGCCTTTCGCACCTGCACCAGGGCCACCCTCTCGTGCCACCGGAGTGCCAGATACTCCGTGCGGCGGTACACCTCCCTTCCCATCAGGTAGCCGAGCAGTCCCTCCTCGGTGAGCTCGACGTCGACCTCCTGCACCGACAGCCCGCGGTAGGGGCGGGTGATGGTGTTGGGTGCAGGATCGGGGATCATCCCAGCGCCTCGGCGGTGAGCGCCGGTGCCGGCATGGCGAGATCGGCGGTGTCGGCGCGCAGCCCGACACGCAGGGTCTCCAGCGACATCACCTCGTCAGGAGGCACGTTTCCGAGGTTGACGTCGGGACCGAAGCGCTGGATGAACCATGCCTGCTGCGACTTCTGGGGAGCCTCGAAGATGATCCGCTCCACGCAGATACGGCTGACGATGGCGTCGACGAGCTCCTCACGGACGGTACCGTCGGCGCGGTAGAGCCCAACGGTGCCGCTCTCCCGTCCCTCGGCGATCACCCAGCGCGCGCCGGCGGAGAGATCATCCGCCATCTCGGCCAGCCATGCGGCGGCGACCACCGGCGTGCTCGCGTCCTTCGAGCCCACCTCTGCGAGGACGGTGAAGTCGGCCGCGAGAGAGCTCACCAGTGCGGTCTTGGTCCCCGGAGCCAATCCGCCAAGGCCGTTCGAGACCTCGACGGCGCCGATCCCACACCGCAGCGCCCAGCGGCGCAGCTCGTCGAGCCGATCCTGCTGCACCGCGATCTCCAGCAGGGTGCCTCCGAGGGACACGAGGATCCCCGCGCGGCGGTAGACGTGGAGGCGCAGGTCGAGCTGTCGATCGAGGTAGGCCACGCCCCACCCCACCTTGACGACGTCGATGAGGTCGCCTGCCTGGGCCAGCATGCCCTCCACATCGGGGATGCTCATGCCCTTGTCGAGGACGTGCGTCACCCCGCGCCGCCGGGGCTTGCGCGCCCGCCCCGGCAGATCGAGAAAGGCGGGAAGGTTCCCCACGCAACCACCTCCTGTCTCACGTGTCTCTCCAAATGCGTGACCCCACAGTAGTCGCCGTTTCGAGTGGGCGGTACTGTCCTGAGCGTACGAACACAGGCCGCTGCTTTGTCCGTCCACAACATGGGAGTTCGCCAACGCCTCCCGTATCCTGCTGGACCACAGGCAGGTAACGGAGGTAGCAGGCTGTGGCTCATCGACTCGTCGTCGTCGGGGGCGGCGCGGCGGGCATGTCGGCCGCCTCGGCAGCGCGCCGGGTGGACCCTGGGCTGGACATCGTGGTGCTCGAAGCGACCGGATACGCCGCCTACGGAATGTGCGGACTCCCCTACTATGTCGCGGGCCTGGTCGACCGGCCCGAGGACCTGCTCGCCTATCCACCGGAGTACTTCCGGGAGAAGCGACGCATCGACCTGCGCCTCCACGCGCGGGTCTTCGCGGTCGAGGCAGACCGGGGCATGGTCCGATACACGCAGGACGGACGCACGCTCCGGCTGAGCTACGACCATCTGGTGGTCACCACCGGCGGCACACCGGTGGTCCCGTCGATTCCCGGGATCGATGCCGAGTGCGTGTTCACCATCCGCACCCTCGAGGATGCCATCGCTCTGCGCAACCTCCTCGACGCCGGCCGCATCGGCCGAGCCCTCATCGTCGGCGGCGGCTACATCGGCCTGGAGATGGCGGATGCGCTGCGCGCGCATGGCTGCTCCGTCGTCCTCGCCGAGGTCCTCCCTCAGGTGATGGCCAACTACGATGCCCCCATTGCCGCCCTGGTCGAGGCGGAGGTGCGACGCCACGGCGTGGACCTGCGCCTCGACACCCTGTTCGAGGAGGTCATCCCCTCGCCGGCAGGCGTGCAGGTCGTGGTCGGTGGCGAGACCGTCACCGTCGACGCGATGATCCTCGCTCTCGGTGTGCGCGCCAACGCGGGTCATCTCGCCGCGGCTGGGGCGGCCACCGGACCGGGCGGCGGACTCCTGGTGGACGACCGCATGCGCACCACGCTGCCCGGCATCCTCGCCGCCGGCGACTGCATCGCCGCGCCTCACCTGGTGCTCGGACGGCCCGCCTTCGTGCCCCTCGGTCCGGCGGCCAACAAGACCGGCCGTGTGGCGGGCACGGTGGCGGCCGGCGGCGACAGCACCTTCCGAGGCATCGTCGGCACGGCGGTGGTGAAGGTCTTCGACCTCTGTGTCGGCCGCACCGGTCTCACCCTCGCCGAGGCGCAGGCCGAGGACCTGGACGCCGTCGCCACCGACGTCGTGGGCAAGTCGTGCGCCAAGTACTACCCGGGCAGCACTCCGGTGACGGTCCGCCTGGTGCACGAGGCGCGGGGGCGGCTCCTGGGATGCCAGATGCTGGGCACGTCGGGGGTCGCCAAGCGGCTGGACGTGGTCGCGACCGCTCTCCACGCCGGCTTCGACATCGACGACCTCGCGGCGCTCGACCTCAGCTACGCGCCGCCGTATGCGCCCGTCTACGACCCCATCCTGCTGGCCGCCCAGGCTGCCGTCCGCGCCCCGGGCGCGGCCGCATCGGTCGCCTGAATGCCTCAGCAGGTCGCGGTGGTGACGGGTGGGGCGTCCGGGATCGGCAAGGAGACGTGCAGGCGTCTGTCCGACGACGGGTTCCTGCTCGCCGTCCTCGATCTCGATGCCACCGGCGCGCAGGCGTCGGCGGGTCACGACGGCCTGTTCCTGGACGCCGACGTGTCCAATCCCGAGGCGGTGGAGTACGCGTTCCGGACCATCGTGGACGCCCTGGGCCGCGTCGACGTGCTCGTCAACAACGCGGGCATCACCGGCTCGCCGGAGGCGACCACGTGTCACCTGACCACGGTGGAGGAATGGGACCGGGTGCACGCGGTCAACACCCGCGGACCGTTCCTCTGCGCCCGGGCGGCGCTGCCGCTGATGATGGAGCAGGGATCGGGCCACGTGATCACCGTCGCGTCGGTCGCCGGGCTGGTCGCGTTCCCGGGCCGGTGCGCGTACACCTCCTCCAAGGGGGCGGCGCTGATGCTGACCAGGTCGATCGCCGCCGACTATGCGCGTCATGGGATCCGGGCCAACGCGGTGTGCCCGGGTTTCGTGCAGACGCCCATGACCCAGTGGCGGCTCGACGATCCGCAGCTCCGTGAGGCGGTCGAGGCGAGGATCCCCATCGGACGGGTGGCCCAGGCCGACGACATCGCCGATGCCATCTCCGTTCTCGCATCGGGACGGATGGGATACATGACGGGGCACGCGCTGACCATCGACGGGGGGTGGACGGCGCTGTGACCAGCGCGCGCGAGAAGGATTCCGGCGCTCTGTCGCGCCGCGGCTGACACAGTGGGAGCGATGTCGTGACTGGCAAACTTGAGAACAGAGTGGCACTCGTCACCGGAGCGGGCTCCGGAATCGGCCGGGCTGCCGCCCAGCTCTTCGCATCCGAGGGGGCCAGGGTGGCCGTGCTCGACCTGCGCCGCGAGGCCGCGGAGGAGACCGTGGCGGCGATCACCGACGCCGGCGGGAGCGCGCTGGCCGTGGCCGCGAACGTCGCGGATGCCCGCGAGGTGTTCACGGCGATGGCCGAGGTCAGCAAGACCTTCGGCCAGCTCAATGTGCTGTACAACAACGCGGGTGTCGACAGCCGCGGCTCGGTCGCCGAGACCGACGAGGACGACTGGGACCGGTGCCTGTCCGTGAACGCGAAGGGGACCTTCCTCTGCTCGCGCGCCGCCGTTCCCCTGCTCGAGGCCTCCGGCAAGGGCGCCATCGTCAACCAGGGCTCGGTCGCCGCCATGGTGGGGATCCCGAACTTCGCCGCCTACTGCGCCGCGAAGGGGGCGGTGGTCTCGCTGACTCGCAACATGGCGGTGGACCTCGCGCCCCGCGGCATCCGCGTCAACGTCATCTGTCCCGGGACGGTGTTCACCCCGCTGATGGAGCCCATGCTCAAGGCTCGGGGCGGCGGTGACCTGGAGAAGGGCCTCAAGATGACCGTGGCCAAGTATCCGGTGGGCAGGCTGGGAACCCCGGAGGAGATCGCCCAGGTCGCGCTGTTCCTGAGCTGCGACGACTCCTCCTTCATGACCGGTTCGGTCATCGCCGCCGACGGCGGCATGACCGCCCAGTAGCCGGCGTCCATGCCCGCTCATCTCGATCCCGACAAGGTCACCGGCCTCGACCGCGCGGTGACGGCGATCCCCGATGGCGCGCTGCTGGCGCTGGGCGGGGGCCTCAGCGCGCGCCTGCCGATGGCCCTGGTGCGCGAGCTCATCCGCCAGCGCCGTCACGATCTCCACGTGGTCGGCTCGGCGCACAGCATCGACGTCGACCTGCTGATCGCGGCCGGCTGCATCCGCACCTGCGAGGAGAGCTACGTCGGCTTCGAGCAGGACCTGGGGCTGGCCCCGGCCTACCGGCGGGCCGCCGAGTCGGGGACGATCGAGGTCAGGGAGAGCTGCTGCGACACCATGCTCAACCAGCTCCGCGCCGCCGAGTTCGGCGTTCCCTTCATGGCGGTCCGTGGGGTCAAGGGCTCCGACATCCGCAGCCTCCACCCCGAGTACGCGGAGCTGACCTGTCCGTTCACCGGGGAGCGTCTGGTGGTGGTCCCGCCATTGCGGCCGGACGTCGCTCTCCTGCATGCGCCGCTGGGAGATCGCCGCGGCAACCTCCACATCCCGCAGCCGTACGTGCTCGACGAGCACTTTGCGGCGGCGTCGAGGAACGTCGTCGCCACCGTCGAGCGGATCGCCTCCACGACCGAGGTGATGGAGGCGGGGATCGTCATCCCCGGCCATCTGGTGAGCGCCGTGGTGGAGGTTCCGTACGGAGCGCATCCCACCTCCTGCTACCCGGTGTACGCCTACGACCGCCCCCACCTCTCGGAATACGTGGCGGCTGCGCAGAGCGGCGGGCCGATGCTGACCGGGTACCTGGACCGGTACGTGTTCACGGCGTCCAGCGAGGAGCTCTATCGAGCCGCCGTGGGCGCGGACCGGATGGCGTCGCTGGGCCGCTGGAGTGAGTCGGTCGATGCCTGGAAGGAGCTGTTCGCATGACCTTCTCCCTCGACGAGTGGTTCGTGGTGGTGCTGGCGCGGACCGTCCACGACCGTGAGGTGGTCTTCCACGGGTTCGGCAGCCCGTGCGCCCAGGTCGCGATGCACGTGGCACGCCGGATGCATGCGCCCGAGATGATGCTGATCGAGGGGGCGACGTACGCGATCAATCCCAATCCCCCCTTCATCCCCCCCACGGGCAACGACCTCAGCCTGGAGCGCGATGCGGTCTATCGGATGCGCTTCGAGGAGTTCTTCGACGCCGCGGTTCGCGGTGACGTCGACCGGATGTTCCTGTCCGGCGGCCAGATCGACGGTTACGGCAACACCAACGTGACCGCCATCGGGCCGCGGGGGCGTCCCAAGGTCAAGCTGGGGGGGGGCGGCGGTGGCTGCAACCTCGCCGCGACCGTGCGCCACCTGACCCTCTGGAGCACGCGACACCGCTCGGGCCGCACCCTGGTGGAGGCGTGTGACTTCATCACCGACATGGGGCATCGGACCCCCGAGGGCACCCACGCGACCCTGGGCTTCACCGGGGGCGGCCCGGAGTGGCTGGTCACCGAGCTCGGTGTCTTCGACTACCAGGGGGACGGTCACGCCCGCCTGCGCCAGCTCTTTCCGGACGTCAGCCTGGAGGAGGTGGAGCGGCACACCGGCTTCCCGCTCAGCGTCGCCTCGGACCTGCGACCGGTGCCCTTCCCCAGCCACGCCGAGATCTCCGCGGTCCGGGCCATCGACCCGCTCGGCGTGAGGCGGAGCGAGTTCGCTCCCACGGAGCTGGCCCGGACCTTCACTCATGGCAATGGGCGCGGCGGCTGCTGCTGACCGATAGGGTCTCGGGTGGGCGCCGGTCTCTCGACTGTGTGCCCACCTCGTGATGCTCGCCACCCCGACCGCCTGCGTGGCCGTCGACTGGCGTATCGACCTGGGCGTCGAGCAGCCGCGGGATCCTCGGTTCCGACGAGCCTGAACGCTGTCCCCGAGGACAAGGCTGCGCAGGAAGATCTGTCCTGCCGTCAGGGGCCCGTGAATCGTGCGTCCCCTACACTCGGGCCGCGTAGGGGTCGACACCTTTCCATCACCTACGAGGAGAAAATCTGCCATGCGGGTTGGATCGAATCAGGTTCTACTTCCCACCACCATGGTCGGCAACTACCCCAATCCGCGGTGGTATGACGGCCAGGCCTTCGCCAAGTACCCCAAGGGTGAGTTCATCCACGACTCCATCAGTCATGAGGCCTTCGAGGACGCCGTCGGGGCGCTGGTCCAGGATCAGGAGCAGGCCGGGCTCGACGTCATCAGTGACGGCCGTGTCTACGGTGGCGATTCGCCGTACGGCACGATCCTGTACCACTACATCGAGCGGATGACCGGGTACAAGCTCGCCGGACCGCCCATCGGGCTCCCCATCTACTCGACACTCTATGCGCCGACCTGCGTGGGTGAGGTGCGCCGCGAGCTTCCCTTCCACACAGCCACGCTGAAGGCCGTCAAGAGGGCCACCAGGAAGCCGGTGAAGATCTCCTACACGGGGATCCAGGTCCTCGCCCTGGCGAGCAACAACCTCTATTACAAGGACACCAAGGAGCTCGCCCTCGCCATCGCCAAGGCGTTCAACGAGGACTTCAAGGAGCTCGCGGACAACGGCTGCGACATCATCCAGCTCGACGAGTTCGTCTGGCCCTATGGGATGGGCGACTGGGAGGTCGAGGTTCTCAACCGGGCCGTCGAGGGTGTGGGCTGCCAGTTCTGGGTCCATACCTGCTGGGGAAACTACAGCGGCACGCCGGGGTACTTCCCCGACGACGAGGCCAAGGAGTTCGGCGCCTGGGTGCTCGACCGCCGTGCCAACGACGCGCCCTCTCCCGAGCGCGCCGCGGCGATCTTCCCCAAGGTCCTGGGTGCCAACATCGCGGCCCTGAACTACGAGGTCGGCCGCATGGGCGTCGACGACCTCAAGCCCCTCCGCGACCATGGGTGGCAGAAGGACTTCGTCGCCGGGATCATCGACGTCAAGAGCACGATCACCGAGACCGCCGACGAGGTTGCCGATCGGATCCGGCAGGTCCTGAAGACCGTCCCGGCCGAGCGGCTGGGTCTGAGCACCGACTGCGGGCTGATCAACCTGCCGCGGATGATCGGCCACAGCAAGCTTCGGGCGCTCGCCGACGGTGCCGCGAAGGTCCGTGCCGAGCTCGGCGCCCGCCAGCTGGCGTCGGTCTGACGGCCATTCTGAGCCCAAAACGTCCGATGAACACCGCCACCGCTCACACGAGGAGGTCCGGGCAATGACGGTCACCGCACCGACCACCGCTGCGGCCCGGGCGACCGGCCGCAAGACGTTCACCTGGTTCAACCCCGCGGGAAAGCACGCGACGGACTACGAGCTCTACACCGTCGGTCAGCAGTCGGATCCCAAGGACTGGCTGAAGGTCGACTGGCCGCTGATGTTCGACAGCGGACGCGCCCCCTTCACCGAGGAGGCGTCGAAGATCCGCTCCTCTCGCTGGCGCGACTGGCGCGACCCCTTCCAGGTGTGGCAGCGCCCGTATGTCCAGGAGAGCAACTACGAGGAGCAGGCGCTGGAGCGCATGATCCCCGGTGCGCTGGATGGCGGCGGCCTCCAGGCCATGAATACGTCCTGGCTGCGAGAGGCGGTGGGCAGGTACTACGCCGCGTGGCCATTCGCGGAGTACGGCCTGTTCCTCGCCCTCTGCTACGCCGTGCGTGAGTCCTTCGCGGACACCGTGATGTTCGCCACCGCATTCGAGGCAACCGACAAGTTCCGGCACGAACAGGACGTGGTACGGCTGCTCCTGGAGATCAAGGAGCGGGATGCCGGCTTCAGCGACGCCGTCGCCCGCGACGCGTGGATGAAGGACCCGATCCTGGTTCCCACCCGGGAGACCATCGAGCGGATCTTCTCTCTGAACGACTACGTCGAGATCCTCGTGGCCGTCAACCTGTGCTTCGAACCCCTGGTGGGCCGTCTGGTCAAGGACGAGTTTCTCGCCCACAACGCCCCCTACAACGGCGACGTGGTGACGCCGATGATTCTCTCGGCGGTCCGTCGTGACAGCAGCCGCCACCTGGCCACCACCAAGGAGCTGGTCAGCTTCCTCGTCAGCGATCCCGTGCACGGGAGGCTGAATCACAATGTGATCTCCGACTGGATCCGCAAGTGGACCGCGAGCAGCACGCAGGCCGCGCTGGCGGCCGGGGCGCTGTTCCGGTTGCCGGGGATCACAGTCGCACGCGGTGGCGCCGAGGCGCTCGCGAACGTCCGGGCTGAGCAGGTCGCCCTCGTGGCCGGGCTCGGTCTGTAACCACAGCTGAAGGGGTGTACGGACGCCATGACGACAACTCATCCGGTCAAGAAGGCCCTCCGGCGGTCGGTCGGGATCTCCCTGATGGGGGGGGAGGAGGCGGACGCCGCCATGCAGTACATGCGCAGGGACTACCCTGACGCGAAGATCACCGACCGTGACTGCTACTTCAAGATCGAGCGCGACGACGTCCTCGACTTCGACATGCCCGAGATCAGCGAGATCCTGGGACGGCCGCTCACCACCGAGATGTTCCTGGTCTCGATGAGCACGTACTACGGACGGATGGTTCGCTCCAATGACAAGATCCAGATCTTCGCAGAGATCCTGCCCGAACGCTTCCGCGACTGAACGACCGAAGAGCACGGGAATCTCAATTTTCCAGGAGGCGGTCAATGCCGACGCTTGAGCAGGTCCACGAGAAGGCCAAGAGCTACGACTGGGACTTCACGGTCGGAGACCAGAGCCCGAAGTTCCCCACCAAGTACATCATTCCCAAGAAGGGGAAGGATCCCTTCCGGATGCTCGTCCGCGACTACATGAAGATGGAGGCCGAGAAGGACGACCGTACCCACGGCTTCCTCGACGCCGCCGTACGCATGCGGACCACCCAGCACGCCGATCCGCGCTTCATGGAGGTGATGAAGCTCACCCTTCCCGACTTCACCATCGCCGAGTTCGAGGCCGTGTCGGCGTCGGCGGGCCTCATCGCCTCGGTGCAGAACCAGGAGGCTCGGCAGGGCTATCAGGCGCAGATGATGGACGAGATCCGTCACACGCAGCTGGAGATGGCCCTGCGCAACTACTACTGCAAGCACTATGAGGATCCGGCCGGCTACGACATCGGCCAGAAGGCGCTCTACACGTCGCCCGGTGGGCTCATCGGCGTCTCCGCCTTCATCCACTTCAACACCGGTGATCCCATCGAGTGCGCGATGCACCTCAACGTGGTGCTCGAGACGGCGTATACGAACATCCTCGTCGTGGCCATCCCCCAGGTGGCGGTTGCGAACGGCGAGGACGCGATGGCGGCAACCTTCCTGTCGATCCAGTCGGACGAGTCCCGGCACATGGCCAACGGCTACGGGACTCTGATGAACGTCATCCAGGATCCGGAGAACATCCCCCACGCCAACAAGGCGCTGGAGCGGTACTTCTGGATCAACCATCGTCAGCTCGATGCGCTGACCGGGCATCAGGCCGAGTACGGTGCGACGGTGCGCCCGTGGTGCTACAAGGACCAGTGGGAGGAGTGGGTCGCCGACGACTTCGTCTCCAGCTACATGGAGCGGCTGACGGAGTTCGGGATCGAGGTCCCGAAGTGCGTCCCCAAGGTGGCTGAGGACGTCACCTGGCTGCACCACACCACCGCGATGGCGCTGGCGGTGATCTGGCCTCTGAACTTCTGGCGGACGCCGGTCCAGGGCCCCAAGGACTTCGAGTGGTTCGAGAACCACTACCCCGGCTGGCACAACCACTACGGCGGCTTCTGGGACGCCTACGCGAAGATGGCCGAGCCGGACAGCGGACGGATCTTCATGCAGGAGCTCCCCGCGCTGCCCCCCATGTGCCAGGTCTGCCAGTTGCCGTGCATCATGCCGCGGATGGACGTCGCGGAGACGCGCATCCTCGACTACAAGGGCAGGAAGATCGCCGTCTGCAGTGAGTGGTGCGAGTGGATCTTCAAGAACTGGCCGGTGGCCTACGGGGCGCGCAAGCAGTACTGGGAGCGGTACCACGGGTGGAACCTCGCCGACGTCATCCTCGACATGGGCTTCGTGCGTGAGGACGGCAAGACCATCGTCGGACAGCCGAGCATCGATCTCAAGCGGATGTGGACCATCGACGACATCCGGAAGCTCGACTACGAGGTGAAGGATCCGCTGCACGTCTGACCCTTATTCATAGAGACCCACACACACCTCGCGGGGGAGAGGTGGCCGGTCCTCCACACAGGCCAGCCCTCCGGCAACGCCGCCTCTCCCCCAACCCCATTCCTTCGTGGTGGTGAACGCTGTTTCTGGTTCGAAGAGGTGAGCCCCAATGGCTCAGGTCAAGGTGATGCCGTTCGAGCGCACCATCGTGTGCGAGGAGGGGCAGTCCGTCCTCCAGGCTGCCCTGGGGCAGGGATATTATCTCCGCTACGGCTGCAAGCATGGGGGCTGTGGCACGTGCAAGGCGCTGCTCGTCGACGGCGATGTCGTCGACGGCTCGTCGAGCTTCGCACTGGCGAGCAGCGAGCGCGTGAAAGGGTGGATTCTCGTCTGTTCCAGCCGCCCGACCGAGGACTGCGTGCTCGACATCTCCTCCATGGAGCTGACCGAGGACGAGTTCCTCGCCGGCGACCGAGTCGAGGTCTTCGAGACCACGCTGGTCCGCCGGGAGCTCCTGACGCCGACCATCTGTGGCCTCACCCTGCGGCTGTCGGAGCCCTCCTCGATCCGCTTCACGGCGGGACAGTTCGTCAACGTCGAGATCCCCGACTCGACGGTGGTGAGGGCCTTCTCGTTCGCCAACGCGCCGGGTAGCGGCGGGGAGATCGAGCTCATCGTGCGGCTGATCCCCGACGGCCGGTTCGGCCACTATCTCACGATGCGGGGAGAACTTGGCGATCGGATCCGTGTGTACGGGCCCCTGGGCTCGCTGCGGATGCGGCCCTCGTATCGGAAGATCGTCATGGTCGCCGGTGGCACCGGCCTCGCTCCGATTCTGTCGATGCTGGGAGACGTGGCGGAGAAGGGGAGCGATCGCGAGATGGTCTGCTTCGTTGGCGCCCGCACCTGCAGTGAGCTGTACTTTCTGGAGCGACTGGAGGCGATGCGTGCGACCTTGCCCGGCCTCGAGATCATTCCCGTCGCGGAGCAACCGGAGAACGGCTGGAAGGGTGAGCGGGGCCGGGTCACCGAGGCGATTCCGCGGCGCAGGAGCAGCCTGAAGGGATACGACGCCTACATCTGCGGGCCCGGCCCGATGGTGGATGCGGCGCGCTCCGCGGTCGTGGCCCTTGGCGTGCGCGAAAAGAACATCTACTTCGACGCCTTCGTGCCCACCGGCGAGTAGGCGTCGGTGAGAGGGGTCGCGGTGGCCGCTGTCCGCCAGGCTCATGGACGGGCATTCTTCTGTCTCACCGGGACGTCTCCGAATGGCCTCGTGGCAGGCACCATGAAGGCATGACGCGGACAGCCCGGACACGCACAGAAGGTGAGCGATGAGCATGGACGTCAGGAACCAGTCGTTGTCGATGGCCGAGTGGCAGACCCTCATCGACCAGGCGTTGGACGGGGAGGTGACGGGGCCGATCCTGAACGTCAACCGCGCCGACACCCGCGAGTACGACGCCATCTTCGTCGGCGGTGGTGCAGGCGGCCGGTTTGGCTCAGCGTATCTGCGCGCCCAGGGCGGCCGGCAGCTGACGATCGACGCATGGCCGTTCCTCGGGGGCTCCTGCCCTCATCAGGCCTGTGTGCCGCACCACCTCTTCTCCGACGCGGCCCGAGAGCTCGACCTCGCCCGTCATCTGTCGGGGCGGCTGTTCTTCCCCGAGTTCGACGAGAGCCGCGCCTCGATCCTCGAGATGGTGGAGCTGTTCCGCGCGGGACGCAACTCCGCGCATGCCTTCATGAACTGGCAGAGCAAAGAGCAGTTGGAGATGGAGTACATCCTCAACGCTCCGGCGACCGTCCTCGACGCGAACACGGTGGAGGTGGCCGGGGAGCGATTCCGCGCACGGAACCTGGTCCTCGCGACGGGTGCGCGCACCGAATGGCCGCCGATCGAGGGCATTCGACTGCCCGGCGTGTACGATTTCGCCAGTCTCGCCGAGGATCTCGACTACGACCCGAAGCGGTGCGTCATCATCGGCGGTTCGAAGGTGGCCATGGAGTACGGCTCCTTCTTCCAGGCCGCCGGCTGCCAGACGACGATCATCTCTCGCAGCCCGCTGATGCGCACCGCGAGCCTTCACCACGTCGACGAGGACCTGCGCCGCTACGTGGTGGACGGGATGCGTGCACGCGGGATGGTCATCGAGGAGGGGGCCGAGCCAGTGGCCGTCGTCGGCAAGGACCGGGCCGAGGGTGTGCGGGTCCGGCTCTCCGACGGCAGCACGGTGACCTACGAGGCGGACATGGTCTTCGCGGGGACCGGCGAGCGCGCCCAGTCACGGCAGTTCGTCGAGGCTCTCGGCGTCGATGTGAACCAACGCGGATCCATCCTGGTCGATGCCCGCATGCGGACGTCGGTGCCCGGTGTCTTTGCGATCGGTGACATGATCGGCGCGCCGATGGAGATGTTCAAGGCCCGCAAGTGCGGGATGACTGCGGCACGCAACATCATGGGCGACCCGTACGAGTTCGACTTCAGCGAGTACCCGGACTTCCTGCACACCACGTACGAGGTCACCTGGGTGGGTCTCACCGAGGCGGAGGCCCGGGCGCGCTTCGATGACGTCATCGTGATCCAGATGCCTCCTCCGGGGATCGAGAACCACGAGATCCCCCTCCCGTGCGCGGAGGGCACCATGCTCTATGCCTTCACCATGCCGGAGCTCACCGGCTTCCAGAAGTGCGTGATCGACGCCAGCAGCCGCAAGATCGTCGGCTGCCACCACGTCGGCCACGGCGCCAAGGACGCGTTCCAGTACCTCGACCACCTCATTCACCGTCCCGAGGGTCTGACCATCGATCAGATCGCCGAGATGAATGAGCTCTTCCTCAACCCGGAGCACTTCATCCAGCTCTGCCGCCTTCGCGCGGGACGTCGTGAGCTGGTGAGCCTGTGAGCTGATGTGAGCGCGCAACTCGGCGGGCCGCATGTGCGCAGGCGGGGACACCGCTGGCGGTCGTGCGGCCCGTCCGAGAAGCGAGCTCGACGCGAGACGCGCGACCACGCACCAAGAGCTCACCGGAAGTCGTCGGGGCCCACCGTGTTGGCGATCACCTGCACCCGGTCGCATGGCAGCCCCGCCGCGGTTGCGTGATCGCGGACGTACTTCTCGTTCGGGGCCTGGTAGATGCAGTAGGTCACCAGTCCGTCAGGTGCCGTGACCGCGTGGCTGTGCTCCCACACGATCTCCGGGAAGCGCTCCGCTGCCACCCGCTTCGACGTCGATCCCCCTCTGTCGAGGTCCTCGGGAGTGACCTGCCCGAAATGTCGCTCGATCATGAATCGCGGCATGCTCATGCTCCTGTGTTTGCGTCGACACTGGACGCTGCGAGTGCCATCCTCCGACAGCGCAAGTCTATCAATTTGCGGTGTGCCGGGCAACCGCGAGCCGCACTGTGTGTGCGCCTTTTCAGCACGCCAACCGCATGCGATGATAGGCGCTGCGCAGTGCAAAGCAGAACCGCCGTCTCGGCCTCCGTGCGTGGTCCTGTAGGCGTGGCCTCGAGGCCGGCAACGAGGAGGGCTCGGTGATGACGAGCGGAACCGTCAAGAAGGTACAGTCGGACCGCGGATTCGGGTTCATCACGGCGGAGGATGGGCAGGACTACTTGGCGATGACCTCGATTCGAGCTCTGATCCACCGCGGCTGTCTGATGCTCTGTATTACACCCACCCGCCCTCGGTGCGGGGGTGTGTGGAGGGAGCGACAGCGGTATCGAATCCCGACCCCCGAGCGCGGTGCAGTCGGCGGTCGCGGTGCCCGTGATCGAGGTGCGCGACAAAAGCTTTCGCGCCCGAGGTCGTCTCCGCGCCCTCCGGCACGAGCGTGGAATGGCACTGGAACGGGGGGAATCTGCACAACGTCACCGGGGACGGATTCGTGAGCGCCACGCAGAGCTCCGGCGTCTTCCATCACACCTTCGGCCATGCCGGCAGGTATTTCTACCAGTGCACACTCCACGCTCACATGCTCGGGCAGGTGGATGTGGGGTGATCTACAGCGTACCGGCCAGTTCGATGAAATAGTCGAGCGCGCGCGGGTTGGCCAGCGAGTCGACGCTCGCCGCCCGGTCTGCCGGAATGCCCATGAGGATTCGCTTCACCGGCACCTCGAGCACCTTCCCGCTCAGCGTCCGCGGCACCTCCGCGATCTGCAGAATGCGATCAGGCACGTGTCGCGGTGAGCACTGTTCGCGGATGCGGCGGCGGATCTCACCCTGGAGCGTGGTGAGCTCGGCGCTCTCGCGAAGCACGACGAAGAGCAGCATGACGTCCTCGCCGTCGGGGCGGTGGAGGTCGACGACCAGACTGTCGAGAACCTGGGGAACCGCGGTGACGGCCCGGTAGATCTCGCTCGTGCCCATTCGCACGCCCTGACGGTTGATCGTCGAGTCAGAGCGGCCGGAGATGACCGCGCTCCCCCGCTCGGTGAAGCGGATCCAATCGCCGTGGCACCAGACGCCAGGGTACCGTGCGAAGTAACTCTCGCGGTACCGGTGGCCACCGGGGTCGTTCCATAGGTAGAGCGGCATCGACGGCATCGGCTGCGTGAGCACCAGCTCGCCGACGCCGTCCACCAGCGGCCGGCCCTGCTCGTCCCAGGCTTCGACGGCGACGCCGAGGGAACGGCACTGCAGCTCACCCTCGTGGACCGGCAGGAGTGGGCAACCGCCGACGAAGGCGCTGCACACATCGGTGCCGCCACTGGTCGAGAAGAGCCAGAGGTCGCGAGCGACGTGCTCGTACACCCAGCGGAACGCCTCCGGTGGGAGGGGTGAGGCCGTGGATCCGACGGTGCGCAATCGGCGCAGGTCGTGGTCCCGGCCGGGCTCGACGCCGGCCTTCATGCACGACACGAGGAAGCGCGCGCTGGTGCCGAAGCACGTTACGCCGGTACGCTCGACAAGGCCCCAGAGCACGTCGAGGTCGGGATGGGCGGGACTGCCGTCGTAGAGGACGACGGCGGCACCGGTGAGCAGGCCGCAGACGAGGACATTCCACATCATCCAGCCGGTGGTGGTGAACCAGAAGAAGCGGTCGTTCTCGTTGAGGTCGAAGTGGAGGTACAGTTTCTTGAAGTGCTCGAGGAGTACGCCGCCGTGACCGTGTACGATGGCCTTGGGAAGCCCGGTGGTGCCCGAGGAGTAGAGCACCCACAGTGGGTGGTCGAAGGGTACCTGCTGGAACTGCAGCGGCTCACCCGCGCCGCTGGCGAGCAGCTCCTCCCAGGACGTCGTGGCGCCGACGGTGCTGTGATCGGGCGAGGGTTCGAGGTAGGGGAGGAGCACGGTGTGGCGCACCGTCGGCATCGCGGCCACCAGGCCGGCGACCACCTCCTGTCGGTCGAACTGGCGGCCACCATAGCGGTAGCCGTCGACGGCGAGAAGCACAGTCGGCTCGACCTGGGCGAAGCGGTCGATGACGCTGCCAGCCCCGAATTCGGGCGAGCAGCTCGACCAGATCGCTCCCAGGCTCGCGCAGGCGAGGAAGGCGACCACGGTCTCCGGGATGTTCGGCATGTAGGCGACGATGCGGTCACCGCGACCGACGCCCAGGCGGCGCAGTCCCGCCGCCGCGGCGGCGACCTGGGCGCGCAGCTCGACGCGGCTCAGCGTCCGTATTCCGCCGCACTCGTCGGCATGGACGATGGCATCGCCGTCGGGTCGGCGGTCGTCGAGGACGTGCTCTGCAAAGTTGAGCTCGGCTCCGCTGAACCACTCCACGCCCGGCATCTCACGCCGGCCCAGGACCCGGCGGTAGGACCGGGAGGCGCGCACCTCGAAGAAGTCCCAGATGCTCGACCAGAAACCCTCGAGGTCGGAGGTCGACCACCGCCAGAGGGCGTCGTAGGTGTCGAAGTGCAGCCCATGCCGGTCGGCGAGCCAGCCCATGTACCGAGTCAACGTGGCGCCGCCGACACGCTCGGCCGAGGGCTGCCAGATTCGGGTCGGCGGGGCGGCGAGACCATCCGCCGTCATGGCAGAGGATTCCCCGTCGTCTTGATGTTCGCGACCATCCACGTGGGCCAGGTGAAGGGAACCGCGTCATGGGTGCGCGTCCCCTGAGCCTCCTCCGCCAAGCGGGTCGCCCCGGCGCAGCCCTCGTCCCGGCGCGCCAGGCTGTTGTGATACGCGGCAGCTCTGATCGCCTCCATCGCGGTGGGCCAGGTCGAGACCGTCCTCTCGCATTGGGGACAATCGACGTCATGCCTGCCGCTCACGACGCTGCGGACAACCGCTCCATGACGGCGGAGGGGGGGAGGGACCTGACCGAAGAATCGCGTGGACATCGCTCTCGCTTGACTGCAGGGTGCGATGTTTGGGCCATCGCCCGCACCGCATCTCCGTTGGACGGGAAGTCTATGACCCGATGGCACCGTCGGCCTGATCCCTGGGAGCTGAAAGCGTGGCCACGATGTGTCCTCAGCGGATGGATGATCGCGGGGAACCACGCTGTCCCAAATCCTCGCGGTACTCGGAGGACGGATCGCTGCTCGTGCGACGTATGCTGGACGCGCCTGGAGAGCCGGGGCTCCGTTGCACTCCGAGTGATGACCGCCAGGCGACCGGCGCTGATTGAAGGAGTTCACCATGCGTATCGCAGCAGGCCTCGGGATGGAGGCGATCGGGGGTGCAACCCCGCCGGCGCAGCTCGTGCAGCAGGCGCGAGCGGCGGAGATGGACGGATTCCCGTCGGCGTGGTGCGTTCACTTCTCCCGTACCATCGACGCGCTCTCGGCGCTCGCCGCCGCCGCCGTCGTGACCAGCACCATCGAGCTCGCGGTGGGCGTGGTCCCGACCTATCCGCGACATCCGATCGCCCTGGCTCAACAGGCGGCCACGGTGCAGGCCCTTGCAGGTGGACGCCTCACCCTGGGAGTGGGCGTGTCCCACCGTCCGGTCATCGAAGGCATGCATGGGCTGCCCTATGTACACCCGGCGCGGCACATGCGCGAGTACCTCTCTGTGCTCGGCCCGCTTCTGCGAGAGGGTAGGGCGAATTTCCGAGGCGAGTTCTACGCCGTCGAGGCCGAGCTGACCGTCCCCGATACCACGCCGGTGTCGATCCTCGTGGGCGGGTTGTCGGCCAACATGGTGCGGCTCGCGGGCGAGCTGGCCGACGGGGTCGTCACCTGGATGGCCGGACCGCGATCGCTCGAAGGTGACGTGCTGCCCAATCTGAAGGAGGGCGCCGACGCCGGTGGACGGCCGTCGCCGCGGATGGTGGTGGCTCTGCCCGTGGCCGTCTGCGACGACATCGAGGCGGGTCGGGAGGCGGCGGACGTCGCCTTCGCCCGCTATCGCACCCTCACCAACTACCGGCGCCTGATGGACCGCGAGGGCATCCTGAGCCCGGCTGAGATCGCTCTCATCGGACCGGAGGCGGCGGTGGGGGACAGGTTGCGCGCCTACGCGGCGTTGGGGGCCACGGAATTCTGGCCTGTCGTCTTCCCCGTGGGGACCGACCCTGCCGCGTCGGTCGAGCGCAGCCGTGCGTTCCTCTGCGGGGTCGCGCCCGTGATCGGATGAGAACCTCGCCGCTCGGACAGGGTGGGGCCGCACAATCTGTCCGCGGGGACAGGCTCCTGAGTTCGACCTTCCGGTACGGTCTGGCAGCGAAGGTGCTGAACGACGAGACGGACGGAGGCTGTGAGGCAGGTCAGGTTCGTGCTCCACGGGGTCGCGGCCGCTGCCGTGCTCGCCGCATGCGGCACATCCGATGACGCGGCAACCACCAGCACCAGGGTCACCACCTCCTCGGGCGTGTGTGCCTTCACGGGAAGCATCGCGCCCGAGGGTGTCGGACCGTCGGTCACCTTCGTCACCCGTGGCGTGGGAGCCCAGAATGCCTGCGACGCCTGGGTGGTCCATCCGAAGTACAAGGGTCGGCTGAGGCCCGCGTACGTCCCTGACGGCGCCCCGGTCTGCAGGTACGCGGACACCAACGATCCGCCGCCCCAGAGCGTTCGCACCTATGAACTCTTCGGTCCGGGCGCAGGCATTCTCTGCAACGCGCTGAACTCGCCCCGGGGTGCCTCCCCGTCGCCCTAGCGGACGGGCTCAGGGGAACTCGCGTCGCTCTCGGTACTTTCGCATCACCCGGTAGAGGGCGATGGTCATGAACTCTCTCTGGTCCGCGTGGTCGATGTCGTTGACCGAGGCGGAGCCGGTGAACGGCGCCACCGCCGCGTACGCAACCCAGAAGGATCTCGCATGGCAGCGGGCGCACCAGCAGCGTCCATGGTCATCATGAGTGGCGGGTTCGGGAGCCACGAGGATGCGCTTGCACCGGTGGCAGGTGGGGAAATTCACAGTGATGCTGGTTCCTGGTGTCCGGGCGGAGTGCTCGCCCTCTGACGACCAATGATCGGGGCGCGGGCTCGGCCGGGCGAGGTCCTTCGAAGCCAGAACGAGGCTCGATGCTGAGCCCTGGGTGACAACCGAGGGGAACGTTCGAGCGCGTCGATCGCTGCGAAAGTGGCCAAAGGGGCATCGCCACCGACGCGAGGTGGTAAAACACGCCGGTGGAGCGACCATCCTGGGGCCTTCTCAGCGACCACGCCCTGGTGCTGCTGGCGATCGCCGATCAACCCGACCTGCGGGCTCGAGACATCGCCGCCGAGGTCGGCCTGACCCCGGAGGTCGCGGAGCGCCTGATCGCCGACCTCATGGTCGAGGGCTATGTCGTCTGCCGTCGGATCGGCCGGCGAACCGTCTACAACGTCCACGGGGAGGCCCATCTCAATCATGGGATCTGGCCGCGCAGACAGCTGTCGGCACTGCTCGAGCTGCTGTCGCCACGACCTGACCCCGAGGGTCATCCGACCTAGCCCCTAGCCGGATGCAGCGCATGGTCGGAGGGGCGCGCCCTCGGCGACGAACAGCCGAGGTCTCCAGTGGTCACCCGGGTGACACTCCGGTGTCACCCGGGTGACAGACGAGAGTGCTGTGGGATCAGCGCGGTGGCACTTGCGGGGAAGACACCGTCCTGGTGCACCTGCATCAGGCAACGTACATGGATGCACTGCACAGTTGGCGACTCCGTTGCCCGGTTGCACCTCTCCGCAACCAAGGTCTTCCCAACGCCTCATGTATCTGTTACCTTCGGAAAGCCGCCGGTGGGATGTGTGGGAGGGTCATTACGTGAAGGATGGCACGTGGGTCGATTTCGCCGTCGGCAGCACCGCCCTCAATCCCGGTGACCATGTCTGCGCCCTCTACAGTGGCTCTGCCGGCCGCGACGAGGTGCTGGTTCGGTACCTCCTGGAGGGCATTCGAGAGGGAGACCGCTGCATCTGCTTCCTGGAGGACGCTGACCGGAGGGGTGTCGTCGAGCAGCTGCGGTCACTCCTCGGAGAGCGGGCCCCCATGGCATCCGAGCAGGTGACCCTCCTCGAATTCGACCAGACGTACCTTCGACATGGGGGCCTCTCTCAGGATGGGTGGTTCGAGTTCCTCGATCAGCGCCTCGGGGCCACCGGCGATGAGAGGGGTTCCCCGGTCACCCGCGCGGCCGGGGAGATGACATGGTCGCACAGGACGACCCGCGGCGGCGGTGAGGTGCTGTGCTCCCACGAGGCGAAACTGAACCACTTCGCGTCTCGCCGTCTTCAGATTCTTCTCTGCCTGTACGACGTCCAGCGCTTCAACGGCGAGGTCGTCATCGATGTCCTGCGGGCGCATCGAAAGGTCATCAGCGGCAACATGATCGTCGACAACCCCTTCTACGTGGAGTCGGAGCTCAGTCACACCGGGTGCTCGAGAGCAGGCTGATCCTGGCCCATCGCAGGCCCGGGCGGAGGAATGGCTGAGCCCGGCGATATGGGAGCTGTGAGGGTTTGGCTCGCCCCTGGCGCAGGTGCTGCCCTGCGTGACAGACGGCAGAGTGGTGGCGGCGGGAGATGGCTATGGACATCGTTGTGCACTTGGGGATCACGGGGATGGACGTGGGTCCTGGGGACCACGTCTGTGCGTTCTATCGGGGTCTGCCCGAGCGAGACGAGGTGCTGCTCCCCTACCTGCGAGCGGGGCTGATGGCG
>JAQBPH010000613.1:0-4202 GCA_028287625.1 Chloroflexota bacterium
GTCAGCGCCGAACCCGCGGCGAGGGCACCGTCTACGAGTTCCGACCCGGAGCCTGGCTCGCCCAGGTGCGCCTGGACGGCCGTCGAGTCTCCGCCACCGGTCCCTCCGCCGCAGCGGCGCGGCAGCGTCTCGCGGAGAAGGTCGAGGCAGAGCAGCGGGCCGCCGCAGGCGGCGTGGTCGAGCCGGCGGCCGCCGTCCCGACCGTCGGCGAGCACCTGACCGCGTGGGTGGAGGGCCTGCGGACCAGCCGGGCGCGGAAACCGTCGACGTGGCGACGCTACGAGTCGGTGGTCCGCCTGCACCTCGTGCCCTTCCTCGGCGGCCGGCGCCTGGACCAGCTGACCACGCGGGACGTGCTCGACCTGCTGGGGACGGCCCGGGCCGGGGGCACGTCCGGCCGGCGGCAGGGGGACACCTCGCTGCACCACCTCCACTCGGTGCTGCGGAACGGGATCCAGCATGCGGTGGACGAGGGCCTGCTCGATCGGAACGTCGTGCGCCTGGTCGAGGCGCCGCCGATGCGGCACAGGGACAGGGTGATCCTGTCGGCCGCCCAGGCCGGCCGGCTGCTGCGCGCCGCACGGGGCGCCCGGCTGGAGGCCGCCATCGTCCTGGGTGTCTGCACCGGCATGCGCGAGGGCGAGATCCTGGGCCTGCGGGCGGCCGACGTGGACCTGGCCGCCGGCTGCCTCCATGTCCGGAAGAACGCCGGCCCGGACTACGACGGGAGGCTGGCGCTCGACGACCCGAAGACCGAGAGGTCCCGGCGTCGCATCGACCTCCCCCAGGTGGCGATCACCGCGCTGCGAGCGCACCTGGAGCGGGAGCCACGGGCCACGCTGACGCTGTTCCCCTCCGCCAGGGGCTCGATCCTGTCGGGCACGAACTTCCTCCGGCACCACTTCCACCCGGTCCTCCGGGCCGCCGGTCTTCCCCACATGCCCTTCCACGACCTCCGGCACTCCGCGGCGACGATCCTCCAGGAGATGGGCGTCGACGAGGTGACCATCGGCGAGGTCCTCGGACACTCGACCCCGGCCATCACGACCAGGCTCTACGGGCGCGCGACGCCGCGGCTGAGGAAGGAGGCGGCCGCGAGGATGGACGCCGCCCTCGGCGCTCCGCCGGATCGCCCGCCGTCCGGGGCGCGCCGGCGCCCGACTGGTAGGCTGGGCGGGCGGCTAGACTCCCCGCCGCCGGGTGGTCCCTCGTGGATCCCGGTCGCCGACGAGCCCTCGATCCCGGGCGCGCCAGGCAAGCAGGATGGCAAGCAACCGGTGGAGCGGCAGGGCTCGCAGGGACGGAAACCCAAGCACGACAAGGACACGGCGACGTAGCCAAGTGGTAAGGCACGGGTCTGCAAAACCCTGATCGTGGGTTCGATTCCCACCGTCGCCTCCAATCCCTCCCATGACCGTCCCCACCCACGACGACCTGCACACCCGGGCCGCACGCGTGCTCGCCGGGGGCGCCACCCACGTGGTGCGCTCCTACCGGCCGGCGATCCACGTCGAGCGTGCCCAGGGGGCACGGAAGTGGCTGGTCGACGGGCGCGAGCTGGTCGACTACACCATGGGCCACGGCGCGCTGCTGCTCGGCCACGCCCACCCGGCGGTGGTCGGCGCCGTCGAGCGTCAGCTCCGGTGCGGCACCCACTTCGGGGCGGGCAGCCGCCTCGAGGTGGAGTGGGCGGAGCGGATCGTCGACGCGGTGCCGTCGGTCGAACGGGTCCGCTTCACCTCCTCGGGCACCGAGGCGACCATGCTCGCGGTGCGGCTGGCCCGGGCGGCGACCGGCCGCGACCGTGTGGTCAAGGTGGCCGAGCACTTCCACGGGTGGAGCGACCCCCTGGTCGTCGGGCTCGGTCGCGACGGCGGCACGGCGCTGCCCTCCGGGGTGCCCCGGGCGGTCGGCGACACCGTCCGGGTGCTGCCCTCGCTCGAGCCCGCCGCCGTCGCCGCCGCCCTCGCCGGCGGGGACGTCGCCGCGCTCATCCTCGAGGCCTCGGGGGCCCGCTTCGGCTGGATCCCGCTTCCCCCGGAGCAGGTGGTCGAGGCGGCCCGGCTGTGCCGGGAGAGCGGCACCCTCCTGGTGGTCGACGAGGTGGTCACCGGCTTCCGGGTGGGCCGCGACGGCATGCAGGGGCGGCTGGGGGTGCGTCCCGACCTCTCCGCGTTCGCCAAGGTGATCGGCGGCGGGCTGCCCGGCGGAGCGGTCGGTGGACGCGCCGAGGTGATGGACCTGCTCGCGGTTCCCGCCGCCGAGGCCGGCGACGCGCGATTCGTCAGCCATCCCGGCACCTTCAACGCCAACCCGCTCACCGCCGCCGCGGGCATCGCCGCCCTCGACGCCATCGAGGCGCTGGGGGCGCGCGCCTCGGCCGACACCTACGCGTCCGCGCTCGAGGAGGCGTGGAGCGGGGAGCTGGCCGCCGCCGGTGCGGGCGGACGGGTGTGGCGGCTGTCGAGCATCGTCCACCTCTCCATGGACGACCCCGCCGCCGACGCGCGCCTCGGCATGCTGCTCCGTGACGAGGGCGTCGACTGCCTTCGCACCAGCGCCTTCTGCTCCGCGGTCCACGGCGACGAGGAGCTGGAGCGGAGCGTGGAGGCGCTGCGCCGCGCTCTGGCCCGCGCCGCCACGTGAGCCTCGAGCTCGAGGCGGGGCGGGGCGTCCTCGACGTCGCCCCGGTGCTCCACGCCGGGGGCCGCACCTGGAGCCTTCCCGACCCCGCCGCGCAGGTGACGGTGCGCGCCGGCAGCGTCGAGGCGCGGTGGCCGGGGCGGCTTCGGCTGCGGCTCCGGGCCACCCCCGACGGCCGCCGCTGGCGCCTCGGCTGCAGCGTGATCGCCGAGGCGCCGCTCCGCGTCGACGCGCTCGGGGTGCGCCTCCGCAGCGCCGGCGCCACCCGCATCTGCGTCGACGGCTACCACTCCTGGGACTGGAGCGGGGTGCGCGACGCGACCGTCCCCGGCCGGGGCTGGTGGGGCGCGATCTGGGGCGCCCCCGGCGGCGCCGCGCTCGCGGTGGCACCGGCCCGGCCCCCGCGGCTGGGCGCGGTGGCGCTCGAGTGGGACGGCGAGGGCGCGCTCGACGTGCTCACCGCCGGAGAGCCCGAGCAGCAGTCGCAGCGCACCGCCGGCCCGCGGAGCCTGGGGGTCGAGCTCGCCGGCGAGGAGCGGCTCGCCGCCGAGCCGGTCTCGGCCGGCCCCCTCGACCGCCGCCGCGCCGCCGGCGCCGGGCTGCCCCTCTCCTCCCCCGCCGGTCACCGGCCGGGGCAGCGCCGGGTGGGATGGATGAGCTGGAACTGCCTCGGGCACGAGGTCACCGTCGAGGACTGCGCCGGCGCCGCCGAGCGGCTGGTGCCTCCCGGCGGCGTGGTCCTGCTCGACGACGGCTGGATGCCCTGGTGGGGCGACTGGGTCGAGCGGGACGGGTTCGACGCCCCGCTCGCCGAGCTCGCCGCCACGCTGCGGCGGCGCGGCCGCCTGCTCGGCATCTGGGTGGCGCCCTTCCTCGTCGACCTCCGCTCCGCCACCGCCGGCCTGCCCGGGCTCCCCGTCCTCCGCGACGCCGGGGGGGAGCCGGTCGTCGACCGGCGGCCGCCCAGCCCGCAGCTGGTGCTCGACGCCGCCACCCCGGCGGCCCGCCGCCGGCTCGCCGCGCTGGGCCGCCGCCTCGGCCGGGCGGGGGTCGCGGTGCTGAAGCTCGACTTCCTCTACGCGGGCGCCCTGCCGGCGGTGCGCCCGCCGGGGTGGAGCGGCACGGCGGCGCTGCGCGCCGGGGTCGCCGCGGTCACCCGCGGCTTCCGCTCCACCGCGCCCCGGGACGGCGCGGTCTGGGCCTGCGGCGCTCCGGCGGCCCCGCTCGTCGACCTCGTCGACGCCTGCCGCAGCGGCGGCGACTCGGTGCTGAACGTCCCCAACCGCGGGGCCGAGCCGCCTCCGCCGCCGTGGTTCCTCTTCGGGGAGGCGACGGTGCGCGCCCAGGCCCGCAACCTCGCCGCCCGGTCCTGGCTCTGGGGCGCCACCGTCCCCCCCGACGCCGACGCGGTCACCCTGGGCGGGCTCGCCGGCCGCCCCGCCGGGGACGAGGCCACGGTGCGCGACTGGCTGGAGCTGGCGGTGCGCTCCGGAGGTCCGCTGCTGGTCTCCGACGCGCCCGGCCTCGCCCTCGCGGCCACCCGCAGCCGCGCCCTGCGC
>JAQBPH010000020.1:0-5261 GCA_028287625.1 Chloroflexota bacterium
GACAAGCGCGCGAAGCGCGCGTCGGCCGGGAGTCCGGCCGCGGAGGGGGGTATGCCACGGCATCGGGCGCGCCAGCGCACGATGTCTTTGGCATGAGCGGGGGGAGGCGGAGCCTCCCCCCGGTAAAAACCGGTGGCAGAACTGCCGCGTCTCTCAACCCGTGGAGAAACTGCCGCGACCCTCCACCGGCGGCAGAACGATGCTCAACCGGCGGCAGAGCGGCCCCCCGCGAATCTCCACCGGCGGCAGAACTGCCGGGCATCCCCACCGGTGACAGCACGGCCGGGCATCCCCACCGGCGACAGTACCGCCGAGCATCTCCGTCGGCCGCAGATCGGCCGAGCATCCCCACCGGCGGCGGAGCGGCCGGCCGCACGTCTCGGCCGAGTCACCGAGGATTAAAAAAGAAGGGGCCGGCACGGAATCCGCCACCGGCCCCCGCAACTGGGGAGAGAAACGCATCGTTGGGAGCGCCGCGAACGGCGCTAGCACGATGGTACCCCGAACCACCTGCTCAAGGGAACTAGCTGCTTCGATCGCGTCGCTCGTTGTGCTCGACGCAGCGTCCGACCGGGCGGTCGGAACGGGCCCGCGCGCGCAGCCCCTCGGCGGCGCCGTGAGAAGATCCGGGCCATGAGTCAACCCCCCACCACCCGGGTCTACCTGGTCCGCCACTGCGACGTCGAGAACCCGGGCCGGGTGCTCTACGGGCACCTCGAAGGCTTCCGGCTCAGCGAGAAGGGGGTGCGCCAGGCCCACGCCCTCGGCGAGCGGCTGTCCGCCACCCCGGTGCGGCAGATCTACGCGAGCCCTCTGGAGCGGGCCCAGCAGACCGCCGGGATCATCGCCTCCCACCTCGACAACGTCCCCGTCACCACCACCCCCGAGCTGGTGGAAGCGCGCTTCGGCCACTACCTCCAGGGGGTTCGCGCCAACCTCAACATCATCTGGCGCAAGCCGCTCTGGGTGGTGCACATGCTCTGGCCGGGCCTTCTCCCCCATGACGAGACCGTGGCCGAGATGGCCCGGCGGGTGCGCACCCCGCTGCTGCGCCTGGTCCGCGACCATCCCGGCCGGGGTGGCATCTGCGTCACCCACGGCGATCCCATCCAGGCGTTCTGGGTGGAGAGCGAGCACCGGCGTGCCTGGGCCCTCCACCGCCTCCAGTGCGCCAAGGGCGGCATGCTCGAGCTCGACTTCGCGGGCGAGCACCTGGCGGGGAAGCGCTACCTCCCGCCCGAGGAGACCGGCGCCTCCGCCGGCGACTCGGCCGCGGTCGACGCCAGCCACGCGTAGTCGGACGCGGGGGCGGGCGAGGGGTCGGCCCCCTGGAGGTCACCCCGGCGGCGGCGCGCCTCGAGCAGCGGGCGCAGGTAGAGCTTGCTGAGCAGCCCGATCATCACCAGCCCGAAGGAGGCGTAGACCAGCGGCACCCCCTGGTCCCTCTTCACGTGGAAGAGCGAGTACTGGCGGAGCTCGGGGAAGGACACGGTGAAGCAGCCCGACGCCGCCCCGGCGCAGTCGGTGCCCGCCAGGGGCAGCCGCAGCGAGCCGGCCAGCGGCACCGGCAGGCTGCGGCCGTCCTGGAAGTAGGGCGACATCGCACGGGTGTCGAGCTGGGTGACGTCCTGCGGCCTCCCGGTGTCGAGGCCGAGGTCGCCGACGTAGAGCTGCACCAGCAGCACCGGGTTGCGCGCCTCCTGGCCGCCGGGGCCGTATCCGGCGCCGCCGCCGGGGCCGAGCTGCTGCCTGGCGCGGGCGTCGGGGAAGGCGACCAGCTTGGCGCCGATCTGCACGGGACGGGACGCGCCGGGCAGGGTGTAGCCGAAGTCGGGCACCTTGAGCACCCCGGTCTGGGCGCTCTTGTCACCGCCGAAGAGCTCGACCTTGCCGTCGTAGACCACCCTGCCGGCGGGGTTCTGCACCACCAGGTGGGGCGCCCAGCCGTAGTCCTGCTGGTAGAAGTCGACGTCGCGGTAGCCGAGGAAGTCGTTGACCCGGATGTCGCGGGTCTCCACCGCCCGCCCCTGGTCGTAGACGGTGACGTTGCTCACGAAGTCGGTGGGGGCGCCGTTGGCGGCGTAGCCGGCGTGGAAGCGGTTGAGCGCCACCTCGTAGCCGGCGTGGTGGCCGTCGAAGAGGAAGCCCTCGCGGAGGGTGTCGAAGCCGGTGCGCGCCTCGGTGACCCGCTCGCCCTCGGTGACGGTGACGATGCCCTCGAACCCGGTCGCCTTGCCCCAGACCACGGCGATGAGCAGCAGGAAGAACGAGGTGTGGAAGAGCCACGAGCCCCACTCCCCCCAGTACTGCGGGGTGCGCGGGTGGCCGCGCAGGGTGCGGCGCACCAGGGCGGTGCCGCGGCGGAGCACGCACGACGCCAGCGCGATGTACAGGCTGCCGAGGAGGACGTAGAAGAGCGGCGACACGAAGACCTGGGTGAGCGGGAACCCCAGGTGCGAGGTGAGGCCGTCGAGGTTGCGGTGGGCGAGGAGGAACTCGTCCACCTCGGCCTGCTGCGAGGTCTCCTGCTGGGGCACGAACGACCCCACCAGCACGATCAGCGCGATGCCGATGAGGAAGAGGATGGCGGTGCGCATCCGGGTGTACTCGCGCCAGAAGCGCGAGGCGCGCTCGCGGAGGCCCATCGATCAGGCTACCTGGCCGCCACCAGCAGGCCCTCGGGGTCGAAGGCCCGGCGGAGCAGCTCGCTCGAGGCCGTGGCCAGACCCAGGGGGCCCTCCGGGGCGGTGGTCCTGGCGTGGCGGGGCTGGAGCCGGAAGATCACCTCGGTGATCAGCGCCAGCCGTCCCATGCTGCCGAGCAGGGCGCCGGCGAGGTCGTAGCCGGTGACGTCCTTGAGGACACCGCCGCCGGCGCGCACCACCTCGCCCTCGGGCAGCACCGCCACCACCCCCGTGAGCGCCCGCCGGGGGAGCTGGCCGCGGGCCACCAGGCTGCCGGCGTGGACCGCCGCCCCCGGACCGCCGCCGGTGACGCCCACGAGCGCCAGCCCCACGGCGTCGACGGCCACCCGGAGCGACACCAGGGTGGCCCCGGCGCCGGCGCGCACCACCATCGCCCCGGGGTCGACGCGGACCTGGTCGAGGCGGCCGAGGGACACCGTGATCGCCCTCCCTCCGGGGGCCGGGTCGACGACCGCGCCGCTGACCACGCTGATCGGGGTGCCCAGCTCGGCGCAGGCGTGGCAGACGGCGACCACCTCCGGGGTGCTCCGCGGCGAGACCGAGTCGAGGCGACCGTTGACCCCCCGGGCGGTGACGATCTCCGCGAGCCGGGCTCTGAGCTGTGCGTCCACGCTTCTCCTCTGGAATCGCGAGTGTAGCCGCCGGCCGGTGCGGGCTAGACTCGCCGCCCCGTGTCCGACCCCCACGATCGCCTCGCCGCCCTCACCGAGCGCACCGTCGCCGAGCACTTCGCCGCCTGCCCGGCGACCGGCCGGCAGAGCGGCGACCACCGCTTCGACGGCGTCCTCGGCGACATCGGCGGGGCGGCGATGGGCCGCCGCGGCGCCGAGCTCGAGGCCCTCGCCGCCGAGCTCGAGCGCCTCGACGCGGCCGCCCTCGACGCCGAGGGCCGCGCCGACCTCGGCATGAGCCGGCGGCTGGTCGCCGACGAGCGCTTCCGGCTCACCGAGCTGCGCGACCCCTGGCACGACCCGCAGTGGGCGCTCTGGCGGGGCGCCGACGTCTTCGGCTACGTCACCCGCGACTACGCCCCCGTGGCCGAGCGGGCGGCGGCGGTCTGCCGGCACCTCGAGCAGCTCCCCGGCTGGCTCGGCGAGGCGGCGGCGATGCTCGACCCCGAGCTGCCCGCCGGGCCGCGCGCCCAGGCGATCGAGGCGGCGAACGGCTACGCCTCCTTCTATCGAGACGAGGTGCGCAGCGAGCTCGGCGACCTCGACGACCCCGCGCTCGCGCGCCGTCTCGAGGCCGCCCTCGACCTCGGCGCCGCCGCCTGCCAGGCCTTCGCCGGAGCCGTCGAGGCACGCCACGGCCGCGACGACGACGTCCTCGGGGCGGCCCGCCTCTGCGCCATGCTCGAGGCCCAGGAGGGGGTGCGCGAGAGCGCCGATGCGCTGATCGGCCAGGCCGGCGCCGAGCTCGACCGGCTCTCCGCGGCCACCGCCGAGGTCGCCGGCCAGACCGGCGCCGGCGGTCTCGACGCCGCCTTCGCCGCCCTCGAGGCCGAGCGTCCCACCGCCGAGGGCCTGCTCGCCACCACCGCGGGCATGCTCGACCGGCTTCGCGGCTTCTGGACCGCGACCGGGGTGGTGACCATCGACCCCGAGGTGCACTGCCGGGTGCGGGCGACGCCGGCCTTCATGTCCTGGGTGACCGCCGCCTACGACAACCCCGGGCCGCTCGATCCCCCGGGCCTCCCCCACAACTACTTCGTGACCCCGGTCCAGCCGGGCTGGAGCGGCGAGCAGGCCGAGCAGTGGCTGCGCCACCTCAACCTCGCCTGCCTGGAGAACATCTCCGTCCACGAGGTCTACCCGGGTCACTTCGTCCACGCCGTCTGCGCCTCGCGCCGCTCCGGCCTGATCCGCCGTGCCTTCTGGTTCCCGGCGGTGAGCGAGGGCTGGGCCCACTACACCGAGCACCTCGGGGTCGAGCAGGGGCTGGCCGAGGGCCGTCCCCTCCTCCACCTCGCCCAGCTCCAGGACGCGCTGCTCCGCGCCTGCCGCTTCCGCTGCAGCCTCGGCATCCACACCGAGGGGATCAGCCTCGAGGAGGGCACCCGGCTGTTCATGGAGCGCGCCCACATCCCCCGGATCGCCGCGGAGCGGGAGGCGATGCGCGCCACCCACGACCCCATGTACCTCGTCTACACCTACGGCAAGCTCGAGATCCTGCGCTGGCGCGAGGAGCTCGCCGGCCGCCCCGGCTTCCGGCTGCGCGACTTCCACGACCGCCTGCTCGGCTGCGGCCTGGTCTCCCTCGACGTCGCCCGCGAGTACGTGATGGACGGCGGGGTTCAGCCGACCGGCGTCAGCTCGTCCACGTAGATGTCCACCTGCAGGTCGGCGTCCGAGCCGCCGTAGCCGTAGCCGCTCAGGTCGGTGACGCCCTCCTCGGCGAGCACGTCCTCGACCAGGTAGAAGTTGCCGGTGCAGCTGCGGCTGGGGCGCCTGAGGATGGCGTGGGCGGCGTCGGCGTAGATCTCCGGCCTGCGCGAGCGCTGCAGCGCCGCCTCGCCGCCGAGCAGGTTGCGCACCGCCGCGGTGGCGATCAGGGTGC
>JAQBPH010000055.1:0-8547 GCA_028287625.1 Chloroflexota bacterium
GCGACCGCCGCCGAGCTGGCGGCCAGGCTTCGTGAGCGCCAGCCCGGGCTCCGGGTGCTGTTCCTGAGCATGGTGATGAACGACGCGCTCCTCCGGGAGGCGGTCAAGGCCGGCGCCCGAGGTTACCTCCTGAAGACGCAGCCGGCCGCGGAGCTGGTGGACGCCGTCCGTCGCACCGCCGCCGGCGAGCTGCTGATCCCGGCGGCCACGCTGGCCGGGCTGATCACGGGCTCCGCGGACGGCACGCAGGTGCTGGATCGGCTGACGCCCCGCGAACACGAGATCCTGCGTCTCCTGGCGGAGGGGCTCGACAACCGCGGCATCGCCGCCCGGCTGGGCATCGGCTACGTCACGGTTCGCAGCCACCTCCGCAGTCTCAGCAGCAAGCTCAACGCGCACTCCAAGCTGGAGGTCCTGGCCCGAGCCGCGGCGCTCCGCCTGATCGACCGCTGAGCAGCCCCGTCATCCGGCCGTCAGCGGTCTCGTCCTCGCGCTGACCGGCACCCGCGCCTCGACCACCGTGCCCTGTCCCGCCACGCTCGTGACCGTGAGCTGACCACCGACCAGCCGGGCGCGCTCGCTCATCGAGCGCAGCCCGAAGTGGCGAGTCCGGCCCTGCGTCCCCGTGGGGGGCCTGTCCGTGGCCGCCGCCACGTCGAAGCCCCTCCCGTCGTCGACGACGCGGAGCCGGAGGGCACCACCCTCCTCCGCCAGGGAGACCTCCACCCGGCGTGCCTGGCCGTGCTTGCGCACGTTCGTCAGGGCCTCCTGGGCGATGCGGTAGAGAGCGACAGCGACCTCGACGGGCGGCTCGGCGGTGAGGCGCCCGGTCACCCGGTGCTCGATGCCGGCCTGGAGGGCCTGATCGCGCGTCGTGGCCCTGATCGCGGTCGCCAGCCCCTCCTCGAGGAGGTCGGAACGGAGTTCGAAGACGATGGAGCGGAGGCGGTCCGAGGAATCCCTGGCCAGCGCGAGCTGCTGCTCGATCACCTCGCGCTGCCGAGTGTCCCCGATCTCCTCGCGCAGCAGGTCCAGGCGGAGCGCCATCGCTCCCAGGGTCTGCAGCGTGTCGTCATGGATGTCGCGCGCGATCCGCTCCCGCTCCTCCTCCATCACCGCAGCCATGCGCCGGCCGTCGAGGACGAGGCTTGTCAGCCCCAGCAGCGCCGCCAGCAGTCGACGGTCCGTCTCGTCGAGGGGGCGAGCCGGCAGTCCCAGCACGGCGATCCCGCTGGGGAACACCATGTACTCGGAGCCGGCCTGGGGCGGATGGCTGCGCAGCCTGGTCAACTGAGCATCCAGGACCCCTGGGCCCAGATCGGTCCGCTCCTCGTAGGCGCGGCGCGCCTCGTCCTGCTGGTCCTCGGACAGCTCGTCGCCGGCCACGGTCCGGGCCTCGCCCGGTCGCACCTCGAGCAGGCTGATGGTGGTGAGCTGCCCGACCTGTCTCGCCCGCTCGCAGAGGTTCGACAGCACCGACACGGCCTCCCGGTCGCGCAGAGCCGTGATCGCGAGATCGTAGAGCGTGCCCGACTCCCGCGCCCGCGCCGCCGCCTCCGCCATGCGTGAGGCGATCGAGGCGGTGAGACGCCCCCCGGCCAGCGCGAACACGAGCAGCAGGACCGCCTCCTCCCAATCTCGGGTGGTGATGGGGATGAAGGCCAGGGAGGGGGGGATGAAGAAGAAGTCGTAGACGAGGAACGAGAGCACCGCCGTCCACAGCGCCGGCCACCAACCGTGCCGCGCCGCCATCCAGAGCACGAGCAGCAGATAGGCGGAGTTGAGCGAGGGAACCGGACCACCAAGACCTGTGATCGCACCGATTGCAACGGAGATGGCAGCAACGCCGACCACGCCGATCGCGAAGGGGGTCAGACGATTGGACAATCTGCCATTCCTGACACGGTGCACGCGTCACAGCATAGATCGGTCGTGGATTCCGGACGCCGGACCATCGAATGGGAGGTCGTCATTCCTCGGGGCGAGGGCGGTGCGGGCCTCCTCCTCGACCCGTCTGTCGGGTTGTGGCCATCGACGGTCCTGACCATGCAACGCGGGTGCAACAGGGGCGGCGACGATGCGACATCGAGCACGTGACCGAACTGGGGAGTGGACGGCATGGCGCTGATCACCGTGGTCGAGGAGCAGGTCGACTGCCTCCAGGGCTCGGCACCAGGGGCCAGCGGGGCGGTTCGAGAGGGTCACGACAGCCTCTGCCCGGTCGCCGCACCGTGCTCGGCCGGCGCAGCACACACCGCGGCATGATCGCATCCGGGTTGCCCCCAGCCGAGGTGCCCAGTCCATCCCCGGTGCGGCACATGGCCCTTTTCGCGGCGGACCGCGGCTCCTCCAATCGAACGATGACGAGGCCGTTCGGGTGAACGGCGAATTCGCCCCTCGACGTGAGCAAAGCTGATGGAACCGACAGTCCGGCCGCTGGGGAGCCACCGCTGACGAGAGGTGCGATGATCACACTGCACGGGCGGCGCGACGAGTGTCAGGCGGTCGACCAGCGCCTCGTCGCTGCCCGCTCAGGGCGGAGCGCGGCGCTGGTGGTCCGCGGAGAGCGGGGGATCGGCAGGTCCGCGCTCCTCGACTACGCGATGGAATCCGCGTCGGGCTCCCGAGTCGCCCGCTCCACCGGAGTCCAGTCGGAGATGGAGCTCGCCCTCGCCGGGATCGCCGACCTGGAGCTCACCGGTCTGCCCGACGCCGACGCCCGGAGCCTGATCGCCTCGGCGATCCTCGGGCGGCTCGACGAACGGGTGCGCGGCCGCATCGTCGCCGAGGCCCAGGGGAACCCGCTCGCCCTGCTCGAACTGTATCGCGGGTTGACGCCCGCCGAGGTCGCCGGCGGCTTCGGGCCGACCCCCAGGCAGCCGCTGACCGACCGGATCGAGGTCGGACCCGACGGGGAGATCGCCGGCGCTCTGGAGCGTTCGGCGGGACAGGCGCAGGCTCGGGGCGGCGTGGCCGCGGCGGCCGCCTTCCTCGAGCGAGCCGCCGCCCTGACCACCGATCCCGCCCATCGCGGCCAACGCACCCTCGCCGCCCCCAGGCGCCAGGCTCGGGGCCGCGGCGCCCGACGCGGCCCTGGGCATCCTGTCCCTCGCCGACGTGGGGCCGCTCGACGCGGTGCGGGCCATCGCAGGGGTGCTGCCCTCCGTGGCCCGGGAGGGCCCGGCGGGTTCCCCTGGAGTGGTCCACTCTCGCCCGCAGGAACCCCCGACATGACCGCCGCCGTGTGAACCTCGGCGGAGAGGCGCGCAGCGACGTCGCCGGGATCCGCAACTGAACCGCTCAGACCGTCCAGCTCCGCCGTGGAGTACTGGCCGGTGAAGTCTACAACCAGTGGGTCGCACGGATCCATCACGCAGGAGGCCCAAGTCCATGGACCAGAATCTGGTGGTCGACAACATCGTCCGAGTGGCACGCACCGACGCCGGCCATGAGCTGCCGATCGTCCTATCGACCCTGGCCGTCGCGACGGGTCGAACGTGTTCACGTTCCAGGGGTTGCAGGCCGTCCATCGCTGGATGTGATCAGCCAGGGGCATGAGGTCCGCCCCCTGGTCGACGCCGTCACGGGACGTCGGTTGAAGCACACCGAGTGTGCCAACCTCCGATAAGGGAACCACGCGTATCTCACAGCGGGTCGCGCATCGTTGTCGCCGTGAAGACTCCTGCGTGTCGCGGCCTCCTGGTGGAGGAATACACATGACCATCCTTTCTCCGGCTCACATCGGCGGGCGTTCATGGCATCTGGTCGGCCAGGACGCTTGAGATGGTTTCCCCGAGCCCTCCAGGATCCGACCGTCAGCACGCCGCCGACCAGCTGCAGGACAAGGCCGACCACACCGACACCGAGAAGGAGCGTCGCATCCGTGCTCGAGCTGGGATCGCTGCCATCGACGCGCTGCTCGAGATCCTCGAGCAGCGCCATCTCCAGAGAGAGGACGTGGGAGTGGGAATGCTCCCACAATGGCAGCGAGGCCTCGAGGTGAGTGGGCTCGTCGTCCCCGTGGCGGTATCCGGCGCGACCACCACCATCGCGCTCCACGAGGGTCTCCTCGACTGGCAGGAGGAGCTCTTGAACGCCGCGTATCCGCGCCGCACGATGTACGCGCGCCTGGAGCATGATTCTCGCGACGTCGTCGGCCAGGTCGTCGAATGGCCGACCGTCCAGCCGGCCCCGGTCAGCACCAATCGCCATGCCCTCCCAGGTGGCTTTGCGGCTCAGACACGGCGCCGAGAGACGCACGGTTGGTGTCGCGCTTCGCGACGATCAGCACTGCGTTCCAAGAGATCCACCCCGGGGCACCTGGACCCGGAGTCGCGGGCGGTGGCTCCCGTGCCGCCGGTTGAAGGGTCGCGTCGGCGCGGGAACATGGATCGCCTCACGGAGCGAGAGGTCGGCGTCCTAAGGGTCGTTGCGGAGGGTCTCACCAACGCGCAGGTCGCCAGGCGACTGCATCTGAGCGAGCACACCGTCGCAGCCCATCTGCGATCGATCTTCAGGAAGATCGCGGTCGGGAGCAGGAGCGCGGCGACGCGGTACGCACTCGAGCACGGGCTCACGTGAGACGCCTTCCCCATCGGCCCTCTCTGCTGCAGGTCGGATGCGACTGATCGTCGTAGGTGACGAGTCTACGCCCGACCTGCAGCCCTGTCATCGTCAGACCTGACCATGCTGTCTCATCATTTCAGGTACGGGCCGCTGCCCGAAGGTAGCCGCTTCTGTCGATGACACTGTGGGTCAGGGCACCTACCCTGTACTCCAGCGCGGCCCTGTCATTGGTCGCTCCTCAACCGGTCTCCCCAGCCTCAGGGAGCGCGTAGGGAACGGAGGAGATGGTATGCCGACTTTGCGAGCCTGCCAGGACCTCGGGACCGCGGGACCGCATCACGTGCCGTCTGTGTCACGCCGACTGAGGAGGGCGCGGCACCGGTACAGTTCTGCGAAGCGGATGGGAGTGACGGCGTATGCGGCGGCCGAGGCCCTGCTCGCATATGCCTACGTGTTGGAGTTCCACGCCGACCGGAGCGGGACCGTCAGTCTCGACGCGCGAGACATGCTGGGCGCCTGCATCCAGAGGCTCGACGCGGCGGTGCTGTTGGAGGCTCCCGCATTCGTGATCGAGGAGTACGTGGCCTGCCTGGACGAACAGACCACCCGGGTTGTCATGACCGGCATGGACCCTGAAGGGGGCATGTCTCGGTGAAGATGCAGGTGCTGCGACGTGCGTCGGGCAGCGCGGGAGGCGGCGTGACGCTGACCGTGCTGACGCGCACCGGAGACGATGGGTGGTGCCTTCGTTGCGGACGCTGCCTCGAGCTCGACAGCACCGGCCGCTGCCGCGAGTGCTCGTACATGGTGCGCGGCCAGTCCCCCGACCGGCTCGACCGCGCGCTCGCCGAGATCGAGGCGGCACGAGAGGCGGCGGCGGACGCCGGGCTTCACGACGTCTACGCCGCCCTGGTCAAGGCGCAGGCGATCCTCACCCACCTCGATGGCGAGCTTGACCCGCACGCCTGACGGTCACCACTTGGTCCGCTAGTTCTCGCCGAGCACGATGTGGGGCAGCATCCCGTTGCCGAGCGACCACGCCCCCACCATCGCGGCAGGGCGGTCCTCCTCGAGAGGCACCTGGCGACGGTGCGCGCGGGCAAGACGGGTGGCGGCGCGGGCGACCGCCTCGAGCGCCGACAGCTGATCGCCGTGGGTGTCGGTCATCAGCGAGGCGAGATGCTCCACGGCGAGCTCGACGTCGGCGGCCGACCCCGCCGCCGGTCCCTCGCGGGTCATCAGCCGGTCGGGGTGTGGCAGGGTGGCGGTGGCGCTCACAGTGTCTCCTCAGAGGGGGTTTCCACGACGACGTGCGTGTGGTACGCGGTGCCGGTTGCCCGCAGCCGGTCGAGGGCGGCGACGGCGCCGGAGAGGGTGCGGTAGCCCACGCAGAGGGCCGGTCCATCGGGTGATTCGAGGATGGCGAACATTCGGCGGATGTCTCCTGAGCTTCAGTGCGCGCCGAGAACGGTGGAGCCCGACCCGGCAACGGCCTCTCCCGCGGACACGACCGAGGCACCGATGACCGCAGGACCAGACGCTGGGACCCGCATGTCGGGCGGCGTCCGAGTGGCGCCCACCTCGGCCTTTGCGCTCACCGCCGGGACCAGACGGAGAGTCTGATGATGGTGACTACCACTGCCGCTGTGATGGTGACTACCACTGCCGCTGTGCGCATTCGCCTAGGCATGATGTATGCAGCTCCTTTGCGTCGTCCTGTGGGCCGCAGCCCGAATATCAACGTTGAGCAGGCAGCCGTGGCTGAAGACGACGGGGTGCCCCGAGGCCCGCTCTTTGTAAAGGATGGTTATGCCAGTGCCAGTACCCACGGGGTATGCATCTCCGCTTCCCACCGGTCTTCGTACGAACGAGCATGCACTCACCGCTCGGAACAACGCTAGGCTCCATCATCCGGTCCGTCATCGACAGAACGGACTAACTTCGGAGCGCGGCGCTCTAGTCGAGATGGTCATGCGTGGCTCGGATGTCAGCCGGACATCACGCGCCCCAGCAGTCCTCCCGGGCCGATGACGTCGGGACGAGACTGGCTGAAGACCTGGTGAGCTGGCGTGACCCTGCCGGCCTCTCGCCCCCGCTGGACGACGAGACGGGTCAGCTCGACGCGGGAGTCCACGCCGAGCTTGCTGAAGATGTGGCGGAGGTGGTAGCCGACGGTGTGGGGCGACAGGAACGTCGAGACGGCGATCTCGCGGTTGGTGCGTCCCTCGCTCGCGAGCTCTGCGACGGTGCGCTCGGTCTCGGTGAGGCTCTCCCACCCGAGTGCCGGACGGGGACGCCCTGGTGCAGGAGCGGCAGGGTGGGCGGCGGTGGCCACGGGCTGGGGCGGGAAGCGCAACAGCGCCCCGATCATGTCGCCGCCGTCGGCGATGGTCTCGCAGGACACAAAGCTCGAGCCTCCAGCCGGCACCGGCAGCTCGAGCCCAGCCCGCTCCCGGTCGAACAGCGCCGACGAGACGAGATCCCACAGCAGGGCACGGTCCATGTCGTGCAGCAGCTTGACCGCCGGGGCGTTCGTGTACATCGCCTGCCCGTTGAGGCCCACCAGGGCTCCGCGGGCACCACGCCGGGCGCGCAGGAAGCATTGGAGAAGAGTACGGTCAGCGGCCGGGTTGGCGCTGAGGAGGCGTTGTTCGATGTCGCGGGCGGACCGCCTGGCCACGGTCAGCATCAGCGGGTGAGACTCCTCCACGGAGCACGTCAGGTCGATCGCGCCGACGAGCGAGGCGGTGGTGGGGTCGATGATGGGGGCCGCGGCGCAGGCCAGTCGGGTGAGCGCATCGGCGAAGTGCTCCGTGCCCACGACCATGCATGGTGCCCGTTGCTCGAGCGCTGTGCCGATGGCGTTGGTGCCGACGTGAGTTTCCTGATAGCAGAAGCCGGGTGCCAGCATCACCCTGTCGAGGCGGGCTCGCAGCATCCTGTCGCGGATCAGTCGATCGACGATGTGGCCGCGCCGGTCGGAGAGCAGGAGGGCCATCGATGTGGACCCGATGTCCTCGACCACACGGTCCAGCACCGGCCGGGCGGCACGCTCGAGACGGTCATCGGTGTGCCGTTGCGGCTCGTAGGGAACCTCGAGTCGGTCTGGCCGAAGGTCGACGGCCATCGACCGGCGCCAGGAGGCAGCGATCTCGGGTCGGACCGCGGCGCTCATGTGCCCGGTGGACCGCAGCTCGCCAAGTGCATCGCGCAGGTCGGATCCATCCTTTGCCACCTTCGGCCTCCGACGTGGGCAGTGCTGGCCCCCCTCACACCTTGAATGCCCGTGTCGTCAGTGTCGGGGGCGTGCGCGTGACCACGCGTCACCCGGATCGTGTGAGCGTCGCCGGAACGAGGACGGCGCGAGCACTCCCAGCTCACGGGCCCGCGCGACCGCCGCGGAGCGGCGGTGCACGGCGAGCTTCGCGTAGATGCGGCGCATGTGCGTCTTGACGGTGTTGAGGGAGACGTAGAGCTCGGCCCCGATCTCCTGCGCGGACAGACTGCTGGGCAGGTATCGGAGCACCCGCAGCTCCCCGTCGCTGAGCGGCTCCCACTCCGGCGTCGTCTCCCCACCACGCCGCCACGACGACCAGCCGGCGAGCATGTCGAGGATGTCCGACAGGAGGGCGGCGTGGGAGGTGCGGTGCCGCGGGTGGCGCTCGAGCAGGTGACGGACGGGGGTCATGGCGAAGGGCAGCATCAGCCCGTCCGGTTCGGCGAGCTCGAGGGCACGCTCCACCGCGGCCTCGGCGGCCCGCGCGTCACGGAGCTGGTCGCGTGCGATGGCGTGCAGGAGGAGCGCCTGGACGGCCGAGGTGGCATGGAGAGGGGCGGCGGAGCCGTCGAGGACCGGGGTCAGGGCGTCCACCGCCGCCTGGGGGCTGCCCTCGGCGAGGCACACGGCGGCCAGGGCAGCGCAGGACTCGCCCCAGCGACGCTCCTCCTCCCCCATCGCGGCGAGCGACGAACGGGCGGCGG
>JAQBPH010000068.1:0-13525 GCA_028287625.1 Chloroflexota bacterium
CCGCCGGGGCCGGGACGGCCAGCCCCGCGTGACCGGTCCGTCGGGGGGGGACTCGCCCCCGGCGACCCCGCGGGCAGAGCCCGCAGGGCCGCCGGTTCCCCCCCTGCCCCAGCCCCTGCGCGTCGCCGTGAGCGGCGCGCGGGGACGGGTGGGTCGCGAGATCGTCGCCGCGCTCGAGGCCGATCCGGGCTTCGCCTGCGCGGCGGCGGTCGACGCCGGCGACGACCTCGCCGCCGCCCTGGCCGGAGCCGGGGCGCACGTGCTCGTCGACTTCTCCGTCCCCACCGCCGCGCTCGGCAACGCGCTCACCGCGGTGGCCCAGGGGGCGCGTCCGGTGGTGGGCACCACGGGGCTCGGCGGCGCCGCCGTCGGCGAGCTGCGCGGTCGCTGCGCCGCCGCCGGCCTCGGCGGCTGCGTGATCCCCAACTTCGCCCTCGGCGCCGCGCTGATGATGAGGCTCGCCGAGGTCTGCGCCGGCCATTTCGAGAGCTGCGAGATCATCGAGAGCCACCATCCCGGCAAGCTCGACGCCCCCAGCGGCACCGCGCTGCGCACCGCCGAGCGGCTGCTCGCCGCCCGCCGGGGACGTCCCTTCGAGCACCCCGACCCCCACACCGAGACGCTGCCGGGCACCCGCGGCGGCGAGCTCGGCGGCGCCGGCGTCCACAGCCTGCGGCTCCAGGGCCCGGTCGCCGACCAGTCGGTGATCTTCGGCGCCCCGGGCCAGACCCTGACCCTCGAGCACCGCACCACCTCTCGGGCCGCGTTCGCCCCGGGGGTGCTCGCCGCCGCCCGGGTGGTGACCGCCACGGAGCGGTTCTACACCAGCCTGGAGGAGCTGCTCGGGCTCCCCCCGGCGGCCGCCCTCGGTCGGGCCATGGCATCATCGGAGACCTGATGACCCACAGAGCGCCCCGGGTCGGGGTGGTCGGCGCCACCGGCGCCGCCGGCGGCACGGTGCTGCGCATCCTGGAGGAGCGGGCCTTCCCGCTCGCCGAGCTGCGCTGCCTGGCCAGCGCTCGCAGCGTCGGCTCCACGGTGCGGTTCGGCGGTCGCGACCTGGTGGTCGCCGAGGTGAGCGACCGGGCCATCGAGGGCCTGGACGTCGTCTTCTTCGCCGCCGGCTCGGGGACCTCGCGCCGCTACGCGCCGGTGGTCGCCCGCAACGGCGGCGTCGCCATCGACAAGTCGAGCGCCTACCGGATGGACCCCGACGTCCCGCTGGTGGTGCCCGAGGTCAACGCCGCCGAGCTCGACGGCCACCGCGGCATCGTCGCCAACCCCAACTGCGTCGCCATCCCGCTGACGGTGGCGCTGGCGCCGCTGCACCGGGCCTTCGGGCTGCGGCGGCTCACCGTGGCCACCTATCAGGCCGCCAGCGGAGGCGGCCGCGCCCTCGCCGCCGAGCTGCGCGAGCAGGAGCGGGCCGACGCCGCGGGGGAGGCACCGTCGCACACGGTGTATCCCCACGTGCTCCACGGCAACGTCGTCCCCGGCGGCTGGACCATGCATGGCGACGACACCGACGAGGAGCTCAAGCTGATCGCCGAGACGCGCCGCGTGCTCGGCCTCGCCGAGCTGCCGGTGAGCGTCACCACGGTGCGCGTCCCCGTCGCCACCGGGCACAGCGCCGCGGTCTGGGCGGAGTTCGCCGAGCCGGTGGGCCCCGACGCCGCCCGCGAGCTGCTCGCCGCCGCCGCCGGGGTGCGCGTCGTCGACGACCCCGCCCGGCAGCGCTACCCGACGCCGCGCGACGCCGCCGGCCAGGACGACGTGCTCGTCGGCCGGATCCGCGCCGACGTCGGCCGCCCCGGTGCGCTCGCCCTCTTCCTCAGCGTCGACAACCTGCGCAAGGGCGCGGCCACCAACGCCGTCCAGGTCGGCGAGCTGCTCGCCGGCCGCGGGGTGTAGCTCCCTCCCGGACGTCGCGGCAGGCCGCCAGCGCATCGCCAGCGCTTCTCCAGCGGCCTCCTCCAGCGTGGACGCCGACCGCTCCCACCCCAGGAGGACCCGCGATGCCGTCCACCGGATCCCGCCGCCGCATTGCCGCCGGTGCCGCCCTCGCCGTCGTCGCCGCCGGCACCGCTCTCTGGTCGACCGCCGGCCACGCCCTCGCCTACAACTTCCCCTTCAACGGGCGCTGCGGGCAGGATCGGATCTACGACGACCGGTCCCAGACCGAGGCCGACTACGACCACCGCGACGGCGACCTCCTCTACTACAGGATCTACTGGGGGCCGACGCAGCCGGATCCCGACCATCCCTACGACCAGAGCAACTGGGCGTCCTGCCGGATCGGACAGTGAGGGCCCTTCCCGCTGACCGCCCTGCCGATCAGCGCGCCCGGCGGGGCGCCGGCGTGGATGCGCCGGCGCCCTCCGGCTGGGGCGGCCGGCAGCGCCCCGGGACGTGCTGCACGGTCGCCATCCGGTCGCAGCGGGACACCACCCAGACCAGGCAGGCACAGCGCTGGCAGGTCGCCCACCAGTCCTGCTCGCCGCCCGGATAGGCGGTGCCCGGCGCCCACGGCCCCAGGGCGTGGCCGTGGTCGGCGGCCTCGCGCGCCGCGCGGATGCGCGCCTGCACGAAGGGGAGCGGCGGAGCGTCGGCGGCGGGCGGGATGGTCTCGGGTTGCGGCGCCGGTCGCAGCGGCACCCGGTGGCCGGTGAGCATGGAGCGGCTCGGAGCCGCCGGGCGCACGGCACGGATCGATCGCGGGTCGGTCATGACGGGTTCCTCTCCCCAGAGGTGGATGGCCGGTTCTATGACGCGCCAGGCCTCCGGCTTCCTGCGCGGGTTGACGTCAACCCGGAGAGAGGCGCTCCGACTGCAGCAACCAGCCACCGAGGAGGGTGGCGGTGGCGCCGGCGAACGCGAGGAACCAGCCCACCGTCGGCCGCACCCCGACGCTGACGAAGGAGGCCACGCTGGCGTGGTACTCGAACCAGAAGAGCACCACCCCGACCAGCTCGAGGACGCCGGCGAGCATGTACACCTGGGGATCGCGGAGCGGCAGCGCGGGCATGGTCACCCGGTCGGGATAGCACCGCACCGCCCAGAGGCCCACCACCGCGAGCAGGCCGAGCAGGGTCAGCAAGCCCCAGCCGTGGACCCCGTCGATGGTCCTCGCCGCGAGGCCGAACCCGTTGCAGTCGGCGTCGCAGCTGGTGGTGAGCCAGGGCAGGAAGAGCAGCGCGAAGAGGACCGCCGCCGAGCCGCCCACGAGGGCGCGCTCACCCCAGCTCGACCGGCGCATCCGGGCGCGGAGCCCGGCGACGAGCTCGGCGAACCGGGTCCTGAGCCCCTCCACCGTCTGTGCGACCATGCGTCGTCCCCTCCCTGGGCGGCACCGCCCTCTCTGTGATCAACGCGCGGGCGGAGGTCTTCCCTGCGCGGCGGCGGCGCGCAGTGACCCGGTCGTGGCCGGCGAGGAAGCCGTCGACGTGCGCCCAGGTGGTGCGCCGCGCGCCCCGGCCGGTCAGCACCCCGAGGTGGCCGCCGGGGGCGACCTCGTAGACCACCTCGGGGGCGCGCACCAGCAGCTCGGTGAGGCGGTGCACGGCGCGCGGCGGGGCGATGGTGTCGCCGGCGCCGGCGATCACCAGCACAGGCACCCGGACGTCGGCGACGTCGAGACGGCGGCCACCGAGGTCGAGGTGGCCCTCGCGGAGGTCGTTGGCGCGGAAGAGGCGGTGGTAGAGCTGGCCGAAGGTGCGGCCCGGGTAGGCCAGCATCCCGGCGGTGAAGCGGTCCACCGCCTCGACCTGCTCCAGGAAGTCGCGGTCGTCGAGGTGGAGGGCGACGGCCAGCGGCCGGCTGAGATAGCGGTCGAGGCTGCTGAGCTGGAAGGCGGTGCGCACCAGCGGCGCCGGGGCACCGCCGAGGACCCGGTAGGCGGCGGTGATCACCCGGCCGTCGGTGAGCCGGACCAGCGGCCGCAGCGGCGTCAGCAGCGGCACCGCGGTGACGTCGAAGGGGCTGGCCACCGCGGTCACCGAGGCCACCGGGAGGCGGTTGCGGGCGGCCACGGCGAGCAGTGAGAAGATGCCGCCGAGGCACCATCCCACCAGGTGCACCGGCCCGCCGCCGGCGTGGCGCGCGACCGCCTCGACCGACCGGGGGATCACCTGGTCGACCCAGTGCTCGATGCCCAGGCTGCGGTCGGCGAAGGTGATCGCCCCGTAGTCGACCAGGTGGGTGGGGCGGCCGGTGCCCACCAGGTGCTCGACCATGCTGCAGCCCCGGCGCAGGTCGAAGGCGGTGGCCGGCGCCGCCAGCGGCGGCACCAGCAGAACCGGCAGGGCGCCGGGGTCCTCGTCGTCGGAGTCCAGGTGGTAGACCGAGCGCTGGGGCCCCTCGTCGATGAGGGTGCGGGGCCAGGGGCGGACGTCGGCGAGGTGGCCGGTGCGCACCCGGTCGGCGACGTTGGCGGCCGCCGCCCGCAGGCTGCGGGGCGACGGGATCAGTCTCATGCGCTGCTCGTCCCCCCGTGACCGGCACGTACAATCGGCCCCATGCAGGCGAGCCTGGGCCGGCTGCTCACCGCCATGGTGACGCCCTTCGATGCCGCCGGCGCCGTGGACCTCGACGTGGCGGCGCGCCTCGCCCGCGCGCTCGTCGCCTCGGGGAGCGACGGGGTGGTGGTGAACGGCACCACCGGTGAGTCGCCCACCCTCACCCACGTCGAGCGCGTCGGCCTCCTGAGGGCGGTGCGCCGGGCCATCCCCGACCACGCGGTGGTGATGGGGACGGGCTCGAACAGCACCGCGGCCACCGAGCTCGCCACCCTGGAGGCGAAGGAGGAGGGCGCGGATGCCGCCCTGGTGGTGGCGCCCTACTACAACAAGCCGCCCCAGGAGGGGCTGGTGGCCCATTACGAGGCGGTCGCCGACGTCGGGCTTCCGGTCATCCTCTACAACATCCCCGGGCGCACCGGCGTCAACCTCACCGTGGAGACGACGCTGACCCTGGCGCGGCATCCCCACGTCTGCGGCACCAAGGAGGCGGCGGGCGACGCCGACCAGGTGGCGCGGATCGTCGCCGGCGCCCCCGCGGGGTTCCGGGTCTGGAGCGGCGACGACGTCCTCACCCTGCCGTTCATGAGCGTCGGCGCCTTCGGTGTGGTGAGCGTCGTCTCGCACGTCTGCGGCGCCGCCGTCCGGCGGATGATCGAGGCCCAGGCGGCCGGTGACACCGCCGCCGCCGCCGCGCTGCACGCGCGGCTGCTGCCGCTGTTCCACGGGCTGTTCGTCACCTCGAACCCGATCCCGGTGAAGGCGGCGCTGGAGCACCTCGGCGTCGAGGTGGGCACGGTGCGGCTGCCCCTGGTGCCCCTCGACGGCGACCGCCGCGCCGTCCTCGGCGCGCTGCTCGACTCCTGCGGCGACCTCGTCGGGCTCGCCCGCGGCCCGGTCGTCAGTCCTCCTCGCGCGGTCCGCAGCGCGTGAGCCTCGGGCAGTCCCCTCCCGGCAGCATCGTCCCGCCGTCCGCTGCCGGTGGTCCGGAGGCGCTGCTGGCGCTCCACCGCCGCATCGAGGCCTGCACCGTCTGCCCGCTGCACGCCACCCGCACCCGCGCGGTGCCCGGCGACGGGCCGGTGACGGCGCGGATCATGGCCGTCGGCGAGGCCCCGGGGGAGAACGAGGACCGCACCGGCCGCCCCTTCGTCGGCGCCGCCGGCCAGCTGCTCACCCGCCTGCTGCAGTCGATCGGCCTCGACCGCCAGGACATCTACATCTGCAACGTGCTGAAGTGCCGGCCGCCGGGCAATCGCGACCCCGAGGCCATCGAGGTCGGCGCGTGCGCGCACTTCCTCGACGAGCAGGTGGCGCTGATCCGCCCCGACGTCATCCTGCTGCTGGGCCGGCACGCGGTGGCGCGGCTGCTCCCCGGGATGCCCGGCATCAGCCGCATCCACGGCCAGCGGGTGCGCCGCGGCGACCGCCTCTACGTCCCCCTCTTCCACCCCGCGGCGGCGCTGTACAACGCCTCGCTGCTGCGCACCCTGGAGGAGGACATGCAGCGGGTGCGCGGCTACCTCGACGAGGCGCAGGCGGAGCGGGAGCGCCTGCAGCGTGAGCGGGCCGAGGAGGCGGCGCGCGCCGCGGCGGTCCGCGCCGCCGACGAGCAGCTCACGCTCTTCTGATGACCGACGTCCTGCAGGCCCCACCTGAGGTGGGAGGCGGGAGGCTCTCGCTCGTGCCGCTGGGCGGCCTCGGCGAGATCGGCCGCAACCTGATGGCCATCGAGTGCAACGACGACATCGTGGTCGTGGACGGCGGGCTGATGTTCCCGGAGCAGGAGATGCTCGGCATCGACCTGGTGATCCCCGACATCTCCTGGCTGCTCGAGCGCGCCCAGCGGGTCCGCGGCATCGTGCTCACCCACGGCCACGAGGACCACATCGGCGGCCTCCCCTACATCCTGCCGCGGCTGCCGGTGCCGGTCTACGGCACCAGCCTCACCCTCGGCTTCCTGCGCTCCAAGCTGAAGGAGCACGGCCTGCTCGACGCCACCGAGACCCACGTGGTGCGTGCCGGCGACACCGTGGAGCTGGGCGGCATCGCGGTGGAGTGGATCCACACCACCCACAGCATCCCCGACGCCTGCGCGCTGGCGATCCGCACCGCGCTCGGCACCATCGTGCACAGCGGCGACTTCAAGCTCGACCACACCCCGATCAACGGCGAGCCGCCCGACCTCGCCCGGCTCGCCCGCATCGGCGACGAGGGAGTGCTGCTGCTGCTCAGCGACAGCACCAACGCCGAGTCGGAGGGCACCACCCCGAGCGAGCGCCAGGTGGGGGAGGGGCTGTCGCCGATCTTCGCGACCTCGCCCGGGCGCATCCTCATGGCCACCTTCGCCTCCAACATCTCGCGGCTGCAGCAGGCCTTCGACTGCGCGGAGGAGCACAACCGCCGCTCGCTGGTCGTGGGACGGTCGATGCTCAACAACGTCGCCACCGCGCAGGAGCTGGGGTTCCTCAAGGTGGCGCCGGGCTCGCTGCTCTGGCCGCGCCAGCTCGACGGGCTCAGCGCCGACCGGGTGCTGATCGTCTGCACCGGGGCCCAGGGCGAGCCGCTCTCGGCGCTCACCCGCATCGCCGCCGGCGAGCACCCCATCGTGCAGCTGCAGAGCGGGGATACGGTCATCATCAGCGCCAACCCCATCCCCGGCAACGAGGAGCTGGTGCACCGCACCATCAACAACCTGTACCGCCAGGGCAGCCGCGTCTTCCACTCGTCACGGCACCGGGTGCACGCCTCCGGCCACGCCAGCCGCGAGGAGCTCAAGCTGCTCATGACCCTGGTGCGACCGCGCTACTTCGTGCCGGTGCACGGCGAGTACCGCCACCTCGCCATCCACTCCGAGCTGGCCAGGGCGGTGGGCATCCCCGCCGAGCGGGTGCTGCCCATCGACAACGGCACCATCATCGAGGTCGACGCCGCGGGCATCCGCCGCACCACGAAGCGAGCCCCCGCCGGCTACGTCTACGTCGACGGGCTGGAGATCGAGGAGGCCGGCGACGTGGTGCTGCGCGACCGCCGCCACCTCGCCCAGGACGGCGTGCTCATCGTGGTGCTCACCGTCGAGCGCTCCACCGGGATGGTGGTGGGCGGGCCCGATCTGGTGTCACGCGGCTTCATCGACGAGTCCTCGACCGAGTCGCTCTTCGACGAGGCGCGGGCCCACACCCTCCAGCTGGTCTCGCGGCTGCGTCCCGACTCGGAGTGGTCGGTGTGGCAGGCCGCGATCCACGAGGGCCTGGCCCGCTTCCTCTACCGCCGCACCCACCGCCGGCCGATGATCCTCCCGGTGATCACCGAGGTCTAGTCGAGCCCCGGCCCCCCGCCGCCCGCGGACGTCCGGTGCCGGCGCCGCGACCGCGGGCGTACCCGCGCAGCGGAACGGCGCGCCGGGGCGGCGCGGGGCGGGAGGACGGATCGCCGGGCGGCGGGGCCTCCAGCAGCCGCAGCGCCCCCTCGCCGAGCAGGACGTCGCCGTCGGCCCAGCGCAGCGCGGGGCCACCGAGGCGGCGCAGCTTGCTCCACTGCGCCATGTCGTCCTCGGAGAGGAAGGTGACCGCGGTCCCCTCGGCGCCGTTGCGGGCGGTGCGGCCGGCCCGGTGGGTCAGCCACTGCGGGCTGTCGGGCAGCTCGTAGTTCACCACCAGCTGGACGTGGTCGATGTCGAGTCCGCGGGCGGCGACGTTGGTGGCCACGAGCACGTCGGTGCTGCGGGCGCGGAAGCCGGCGATGGCGCGGTCACGGGCGTTCTGGGAGAGGTTTCCCTGGAGCTCGTCGGCGCGGTGACCGAGGCGGTGCAGGTCGGAGGCGAGGCGCTTGGCGCCGTGCTTGGTGCGGTGGAAGACGAGCGCGGAGCCGTCGAACCGGTGCAGCAGCGTCGACAGGGTGGCGACCCGCTGGTCGCGGCGCACGCGCAGCAGCCCCTGCTCGAGCAGCGGCACCTGCTCGGTGGACACCGCGAGACGCACCGGGTCGACCAGGTGGCGGTCGATCATGGTGCGCACCCAGGCGGGCATGGTCGCCGAGGCGAGCACGGTCTGGCGCACGGTGCGGCCCGGCTGGTTCTGCGGGGTGAGGGCGATGATCCGCTCGACATCGGGGGCGAAGCCCTGGTCGAGCATCTCGTCCGCCTCGTCGAGCACCAGGTACTCGACCCGGTCGAGGCGCGCCGCGCCGCGGGCGGCGAGGTCGAGCAGCCGGCCGGGGCAGCCCACCACGACGTCGGGCGAGTTGCGCAGCAGCGACAGCTGCCCGCCGTAGCCGACGCCGCCGACCACCAGCGCGACCCGGAGCGCCGGGTCGACGGTGCGGAGCACCGACGCCACCTGGCTGGCGAGCTCGCGGGTAGGGACGACGACGAGGGCGCGGGCGCCGCCGGGACGGTGCCCCGACAGCCGCTCGACCATGGGGACGAGGAAGGCGAGCGTCTTCCCCGAGCCGGTGGGAGCCTCGACGACGACGTCGCGGCGCGCCAGCAGCGGGGGGATGGCGTCGCGCTGCACCGGGAGCGGTTCGTTGATCGCGCTGCGGCGCAGGGAGTCGGCGGTGCGCGAGCGCACGCCGAGATCGGCAAAGGTGGCCATGGGATCCTTTCTGGGGCTCCGTGGAGCCCGTGCTCCCCCTCGGGATGCGTGATGCCGCTGACTTGAGGACACCGCCGCGGAAGGAGGGCGGGGAGAGGGATCTCACCAAGTTGGCAGGCCCATCGGTGGGGGCCGTGGTCCACGGTACCACGAGGACTGCTACCATCGGCGGCGCATCCGTTCGACGGAACCCGCAGCCCGTCGCCGCTCATCCCCTGCGTCCCACCCAGAGAGGCTGCCATCCCGATGGCCCGCACCAAGGGTGCCGGTCCGGCCTCGACCCGGTCCCGGGTCCGCCGCCCCGCCCGATCGCCATCCCGCCCCGCGTCCGAGCGCTCCCGCCGGTCGCGCACCTCGCGCACGGTCGCCGCGACGCGGACGCCGGTGCTCACCCCCGACCAGCGCCGCGAGCTGTGCGGCGTGGGCGGCATCGGCGCCGGGGTGGTGCTCGCCGCGGTCCTCGCCCTCCCCGGCGGCGGCTCGGTTGCGGCCCCGATCCACGACGGGCTCTTCACCTGGCTCGGGGTCGGCGCGTGGCTGCTGGCGGCGGCGCCCCTGGTCGCGGGGGTCCGGATGATCGGCGCGCAGAACTGGAGCGGCGGCATCCAGGGCGCCGCCGGCAGCCTGCTCACCGCGGTGGCGCTGCTCGGCTTCCTGGGGCTGGTCGACCCCGGGACCGCGGGGCGGGTGGGGCAGCGCCTCGGTCCCGGGCTCGGGAACCGCCTCGGCGCGGCCGCGGCGGGCACCGCCTGGCTGGTGTTCGCCTCCCTCGGGCTGGTGCTCGCCGTCGAGCTTCGCGTGGGCCGGGTGGCGGCGGCGCTGCGGGCCTGGTGGGCCGAGGCGCGGCTGGCGGACACGGAGGCGTCGGTGCAGGCGCCTGCCGCGCCGCCTCCGCTCGCCCTCCCGGCCGAGCCTCCCGCCCCCGGCCGCCGCCGCCGGGGCGCCGCCGTCGCCGAGACGGTGCCGCTTCCCCTGTTCATCCCCGACGGGGCCGACACCGGGACCCCGCCCGCCGAGGAGCCGGCTCCCGACGAGGCCCCGTCGCCAATCATCCCCTTCTCCCGCGAGTTCGAGGGGCTGCCCGTCGACCCGGTGCCCGAGCCCGAGCCCGCCGTCCTCGGCACCGTCGAGGTGCCGCTGCACGCGGTCGAGCTCACCACCGACGAGGCCGAGCCGGAGCGGATCTGGACGGTGCCGTCGATGGAGCTGCTCGACACCGTCACCGGCAAGCGCGAGCGGCTGGACGCGGAGATCCGCACCACCCGCGGCACCATCGAGTCCACCCTGCTCGCCTTCGGGATCGACGCCCGGGTGCGGGGCGTCAACAGCGGACCGACGGTCACCCAGTACGAGCTCCAGCCCGCGGTCGGCGTGCCGGTGCGGAAGATCGTCAGCCACCAGACCGACCTCTCCCTGGCGCTGGCGGCGCCGATCCGCATCCAGGCACCCATCCCCGGCAAGGCGGCGATCGGCATCGAGGTGCCCAACAAGGCCGCCCAGCTGGTCACCCTGAAGGACGTCGTCAACTCGGGCGCCTTCGGCGACGTGCGCAGCCGGCTGGCGGTGGCCCTGGGCGCGGACGTCAGCGGCCACCCCGTGGTCGGCGACCTCGCCCGGATGCCCCACCTGCTCATCGCCGGCGCCACCGGCAGCGGCAAGTCGGTCTGCATCAACGCGGTGCTCGCCGGCTTCCTCCTCCAGGCCACCCCGGCGCAGCTGAAGCTGATCCTCATCGACCCCAAGCGGGTCGAGCTCAGCGGGTTCGCCGACATCCCCCATCTGCTCGTCCCGGTGGTGGTCGAGCCCGATGCCGCGGTGGCGTCGCTGCGCTGGGCGGTGCGGGAGATGGAGGAGCGCTACAAGCTCTTCGCCTCGCACGGGGCCCGCAACATCGCCGCCTTCAACGAGCGCGTGCCCCAGCTGGGCCTGAACCCGCTGCCCAACATCGTGGTGGTCATCGACGAGCTCGCCGACCTGATGATGGTGGCCGCGGGCGAGATCGAGGACCTGATCTGCCGCATCGCCCAGCTCGCACGCGCCGTCGGCATCCACCTCATCGTCGCCACCCAGCGGCCCTCCGCCGACATCATCACCGGGCTGATCAAGGCCAACATCCCCAGCCGGATCGCCTTCGCGGTCTCCAGCGGCGTCGACTCCCGGGTGATCCTCGACGAGATGGGGGCCGAGAAGCTGCTCGGCCGCGGCGACATGCTCTACCTGCCCATCGACCAGGGCAAGGCGCGCCGCCTCCAGGGCGCCTACGTCAGCGACCGCGAGCTCGACCGCCTGATCGAGAGCTGGAAGGCGCAGGGGCGCCCCGACTACCAGGAGGAGATCTTCCAGGTCGAGGCGACGGTGTCCTGGGCGAAGGACGCCACCAAGCGCGACCCGCTCTTCGCCAAGGCGGCCCACACCGTGGCCGCCGAGGGGCGCGCCGCCGCCTCGCTGCTGCAGCGCAAGCTGAACGTCGGCTACACCCGCGCCGCGAGACTGGTCGACCAGCTCGCCGAGGCCAGGGTGGTCGGCCCCTACGAGGGCAGCAAGTCGCGGGAGGTGCTGATGGACGTCATCCAGGTCGACGAGTTCCTCGCCGAGCAGGGCGAGGAGTGACCGAGCCACCCCCGTCGCGGACCGCCCGGCTGCGCGCCCTCGGACGCGCCCTGGGCGACGCCGGCGCCCATCTCACGGGCCGGGTCGAGGAGATGCACCGGTCCATCGCCGGCCGGGCCTTCGCCGCCGCCGGGCCGGGCGCCGCGCCGGTCCGCACCACCCACGACGCCATCTCGGCGGTGGTGTACGCGTCGGTTCGCGGCGGCGCCAGGCTCGGGGGCCGCGCCGCCGGGGTGATCGGGGCGCTCACCCCGCTGGGGGAGGGGGAGTGGCTGGAGGGCCCGCGCCTCGCCTTCCTGGAGGGAGCGGTGTGCGGTGCCCTCGGCGACCACGTCGAGGAGCGTCACGCCGAGCTGGCGCCGCGGATGGCGGTGCGGCTCGCCGGCCGCGACGTGGCCGTCGAGCCGGCGGCCCTCGCCGGCGCGTTCCCCCGGGCCGAGCGCCGGGTGGCGGTGTTCCTGCACGGCCTCTGCGAGACCGAGGCGGCCTGGGGCAGGCCCGCGCTCGACGACGACGCGCTCGGGACCTATGGCGACCGGCTGCGCCGGCACCTCGGCCACTCGCCGGTGTTCCTCCGCTACAACAGCGGCCTCCGCGTCGCCGAGAACGGCCGGCGGTTCGCCGAGCTGCTCGACCGGCTGGTGACCGCCTGGCCGGTCGAGCTGGAGGAGCTGGTGCTCATCGGGCATTCCATGGGCGGCCTGGTGGTGCGCAGCGCCTGCCTCCACGGTGAGCGGTGGGGGCTGCCCTGGGTCGGCCGGGTGCGCCACTGCGTCTACCTCGGCACCCCCCACGACGGGGCCGCGCTGGAGCGCGCGGCGCGCCGGGCCGCCGGTGCGCTGCGGCTCCTCCCCGAGACCCGCGCTCTCGCCTCCGCCATCGAGGTGCGCAGCGCCGGGATCAGGGATCTCGCCCACCCCGAGCTCGGGCCCCTGCTGGCCTCGGCGCGGCACCACGCGATCGCCGCGACCGTCGGTGCCAGCCCGCATCACCTCTCCAGCCGGCTGCTCGGCGACACCCTGGTGCCCCACGCCAGCGCCCTCGGCCACGGCCGCAGTGGCGGTGCCGCCCTGGCCCTCGACGAGGACGACCGCCATCACCTCGGCGGCCTCCACCACTTCTCCCTCCTCGACCATCCGCTGGTCTACGAACGGCTGCGCCACTGGCTCGCCCAGGGCGTCTAGGATGGCGCCCGCATGGACGACGACGAGGATCTCCGACGGGCCGCCATGCGCTCGGTGGACCCGGAGCGTCTGCTCCCCGGAGAGGAGCGCGACCTCCGCTCCACCAACCCGCGCGACGCGGCCCACTGGACCGCGGTGTACGCCGAGCTCCTCGACTTCAAGCGCGGTCTGGTCCGCGAGGTGACCGAGCGGCTCGGGCGCGTCGCCGATGCCGCCCGCGCCGAGCTCGACAACGACCTCGTCATCCTCGTCGCCGAGGAGAGCCGGCTCGACGGCCGCCACCGCTTCTGGACGGCCCGCCGTCGCGAGCTGGCTGGGGACAGTGGGGACAACTCGGGGATAACTTGACACTGACGCTATCAGTGACCGGTGTTCCGAGACGTGCTCTCCGGTGCGGGGGGCCCGCTCTGCCGCCGGTTGGGATTCGCGGGGGGCCGCTCTGCCGCCGATGGGGATGCGCGGGTGTTGTGTGGCCGGTGGAGATGCCCGGCAGTTCTGCCGCCGGTGGGGATGCTCGGCCGATCTGCCACGGGTGGAGATGCTCGGCCGTTCTGCCGGCGGGTGGGGATGCTCGGCAGTTCTGCCGCCGGGTGGGGATGCTCGGCCGATCTGCCACGGGTGG
>JAQBPH010000083.1:0-3447 GCA_028287625.1 Chloroflexota bacterium
GCGCCGGCCTGAGGTCGATCGCGCGGGCGGCCACGTACCAGACGGCGGCGGCGTGGTCGCAGAGGCCCGGCCCCGAGGAGCAGCCGCAGGTGATGCGCACCTCGGCCGGCGCCGGCACCAGCCCGTCCACATCACCCGCGGCGGCGACCAGCTCGTCGGGCAGCTCCCCGTCGAGGACGGCCGCAAGCAGCCTGGGGGCCCTGGCCATCGCCGCGACGATGCTCCGCCAGGCGGGCAGACCCAGGCGCTCGACGCGAAGCGCCACGGGGCGGATCTCACCCCCGCCGCCCTGCACGCGGGCCGACACGCGGCCCGGCTCCCAGGTCAGGACACCCACCGCGCCGCTCTCGGCCAGCTCGCGACCGCGGTCCGCCGCCGGTCGTCCGCCCAGCCGCGGGATGCTCAGGCTGGCCAGCCACGCCGCCCCCAGGACCGTGGCACCGACCGCGCTGCCCGGCTCGACCACGCTGTGGGCCCGCAGCCCGCGACCCCTGCTCACGACGTCCGCTGCAGCGCGACGAGCTCGGCCAGCTCGGCGGTGGAGAGCTCGGTGAGCCAGGTCTCGCCGGCTCCGACCACGCTCTCGGCAAGCTCGCGCTTGGACCGCAGCAGCGCCGCGATGCGGTCCTCGACCGTCCCCTCCGTCACGAGGCGGTGGACCTGGACCGGCCGGTCCTGGCCGATGCGGTGGGCACGGTCGGTCGCCTGGTCCTCGACCGCCGGGTTCCACCACCGGTCGTAGTGCACCACGTGGGTGGCGCGGGTGAGGTTGAGTCCCACGCCGCCGGCGCGCAGCGAGAGCAGGAAGACCGGCGCCTCCCCGTCCTGGAAGCGCCGCACCAGCGCGTCGCGGCGCTGCGCATCCACCCCGCCGTGGAGGAAGAGGGTGCCGACGCCCTGCTCGGCGAGATGGGCCTCGAGGAGGCTTGCCATGGCCACGTACTGGGTGAACACGAGAGCCGCCTCGCCCTCCGCGACGATGACCTCGACCAGCTCGTCGAGGGCCTCGAGCTTGCCCGACCGGCCGCGCAGGGGGGTGCTCTCGCGCAGGTACTGCGCGGGGTGGTTGCAGATCTGCTTGAGGCCGGTGAGGAGCTGGAGGACCAGCCCCCGCCGCTGGATCCCGGCGGTGCTCCGGATCTGTGCGAGGGCCTCGCGGACCACTGCCTCGTAGAGGCTGGCCTGCTCGGGGGTGAGGGGCACGACCACGTCGAGCTCGGTCTTCGGCGGCAGCTCCGGAGCGATCTCCGGGTCCCGCTTGGTGCGCCGGAGCAGGAAGGGGCGGACCAGGCGGCCGAGGCGCTCGGCGGCGGCGGCGTCGCCCTCCTGCTCGATCGGAGCGGCGATCCGCCGCCGGAAGGTCTCGAGCGGCCCGAGCAGGCCAGGCGTGGTCCAGTCGAGGATCGACCAGAGGTCGAGGAGGCGGTTCTCGACCGGGGTCCCGGTGAGCGCGACCCGCGCCTGCGAGGGGATGCCGCGGAGCTCGCGGGCGGTGCGCGAGTGCGGGTTCTTCATGTGCTGCGCCTCGTCGGCCACCACCAGGTCCCAGCGGACGGCGGCGAGGCTGGCCCGGTCGCGGCGGGCCACGCCGTAGGTGACCAGGACCACCTCGGTGGGCGTCAGCCCGTCGAGGTGCCGCCCGTCGCCGTGGTAGCGGCGGACGGGAACGGCGGGTGCGAAGCTGCCCAGCTCGCGTGCCCAGTTGCCGAGCAGCGAGGCCGGGCAGACGACCAGCATGGGGCCGCGCCCTCGGGCGAGGTGGAGGGCGATGATCTGGATGGTCTTGCCCAGCCCCATGTCGTCCGCCAGGCAGCCGCCCATCCCCAGCTCGCACATCCCCAGGAGCCAGGCGAGGCCCCGGCGCTGGTAGCCGCGCAGCGTGGCCTGGAGGCCCTCCGGGTCGGCCGCCTCCTGCGGCGACGCGACCTCGGCGAGACGCCGGCCCAGGCGCTCCAGCTCACCCTCGGCGCGGGCGGTGACGATCGAACCGCCCACCTCCAGCGTCCCGGTGAGGGCGACGGCGAGCGCGTCGCCGGGACGAAGGCGCTCCGTCGGACGCTGCTGTAGGCGGTCGACCAGGCGCGGGTCGGCGACCGCCCAGCCGTCGCGCAACCGGACGATGGCGCGCCGTCCCTCGGCGAGCGCGTCCATCTCCTCGGTGGTGAGCGTCGTGCCCCCGAGGGTCAGCTCCCACCGGAAGTCGAGGAGCCCGTCCAGGCTGAAGCCCTCCGCCCCGTGCAGCTCCAGGGCGTTGCCGCGGCCCACCACCGCGCGAAGCGACAGGGTCCGGTCGGTCAGCGAGGCGGGCCAGTGCACCTCGACCCCGAGGCCGGCGAGCGCCTCGGCCGCCTCGAGCAGTGAGCCCAGCTCCTCCTCGGAGAGCTCGGTCCGCCCCGGGCCGGAGGGCCACGCGAGGCGCGCCAGGGGCGGCCAGCGGCGCGCTCCCCGGTGCAGGGCGAGCTCGATGTCCAGCTCTGCGGCGGCCAGCCGGCGGCGGAGCGCGGGTGGCGCGGTGCGAAGGTTCGCGGCATCGATGACGACCGTGGGGTCGTCCCGGCGCCGGAGCTGCAGCACGATGGCGGGGGGGATGCCCGGCTCGTCGGGAAGGACCACGCGGAGCCCGGCGGCGACGGCCAGGGGTTGCACCTGCGCCACGCTCTCGAGCCATGGCCGCAGGTGCTCCGCGCTCACCGGCGCCCTGCTCGCCAGGGATGGCTCCAGGCACACCTGCAGCGCCCCGGCGGTCCGCACCAGGGCATCGGCGACGGCGTCCCAGCAGGCGGTGATCAGGTGCCGTGGGGTGCGCAGGCGGGCGCCGTCGCCGAGCAGGGGGACGGCGTGCGCAAGGGCGGGGAAGGCGCGCGCCAGCCGGTCGAGCCACGCCTCGTCGCCGGAGTCGAGCGGGCCCACGAACCAGGCGCCGAAGCCGCGAGGGCTCACCCCGGGTCGAAGGCGTCCCTGGGCCACCAGCGCCACCGCCGCCTGGACGGCGGCCGCCCAGGCGAGCTGGCTCGGAGCGACCGGCTCATCCCCCCGCAGCGCCGCCAGCCAGGGGATGGCGTCGGCGACGGGAAGCTGCCGCGCCGGCACCGAACGCGTGCGCAGGTGGCCGGTGTCGGGGTGGACGACCCCGACGGCCGAGGCGGTCCCGATCCCCTGCGGGGGCGGCCGCCACAGGGCGAACGCTCCCAGGCGAGGGGGGTCGGCAGGCAGGAAGAGGACGTCGCCGCGGTGGTCGATCACGAGCGGTGGAGGGTATCCCGTTCCCGCTGCTTCCGCAGTGGCCGGTGCGCTGGACGAGTGAGGTGTGGCCGCCGTCGCCGAGGACCCCTAGCCGGTTGAGCTCAGGTATTCGGCGTCGGTCACGTGGGTGCCCCAGTCGGCGGTGTTGCCGTCCTCGTCGGTCTCGGTGATGCCGATGTGAGTCATGAAATGACGCGGCGCCGC
>JAQBPH010000142.1:0-8151 GCA_028287625.1 Chloroflexota bacterium
GGAGGCGCCGCCGCAGCCGGCGGCGGTGGCGGCCGCGCTCACCAGCAGCAGGGCGGCCAGGCCGCGCCGCACGCGCGTGGTCGGACTCTCATCGGTCATGGCGCACCTCACCCATCTCTCCGTGCTCCGTCGTGGAGTCATCCCTCGCACAGGACAACGGGCGCAGCCGGCCGTCCTTGTGTCAGCGCGAGTTCAGCGGCGCCTGGTACCGGGTGGCTGTTCCCGCTCGCGCAGCACCCGAGCGTAGAGCGCCTCGGTCTGCGCGGCGATCACCCTCCAGTCGAAGTGCTCGATCACGCGGCGCCGCCCCGCCCGGCCCATCCTGCGGGCGGTCTCCGGGTCGGCGACGAGCTCGTTGACGCGCGCGGCGATCCCGCTCGCGAAGCGCTGCGCCGCGGCCGGATCGGGGGCCGCGCCGGTGACCGCCTCGATCTCACAGGGCACCAGGTACCCGGTCTCGCCGTCGACCACGATCTCGGGAATGCCCCCGACCGCGCTGGCCACCACCGCGGTCTCGCAGGCCATCGCCTCCAGGTTCACCAGGCCGAAGGGCTCGTAGACCGAGGGGCAGACGAGCACGCCGGCGTGGCTCAGGAACTGGATCACCTCGGGCCGGGGCAGCATGGTCTCGGTCTCGATCCACACCACGCCGCCGCGCCGCCGCTGCAGCTGCTCGTGCAGGCCGCGCACCTCCGCGGCGATCTCCGGGGTGTCGGGCGCGCCCGCGAGGAGCACCAGCTGCGCCGCCGGGTCGATCGCCGGTGCCGCCTCGAGGAGGTGGACGATGCCCTTCTGCCGGGTGATGCGTCCCAGGAAGAGCACGTACGGCCGCTCCGGGTCGACGCCGTGGCGCACCAGCGCGCTCGTGTCCGCCACCGGCCGGTACTCCTCCGGGTCGATGCCGTTGTGGATCACCTCCACCCGCGCCGGGTCGATCGCCGGGTAGCAGGAGAGCACGTCGCGGCGCATCTGCCGCGAGACGGCGATGACCGCGTCGGCGCCCTCCAGCCCGGTGCGCTCGCAGAAGCGGGAGAGCGCGTAGCCGCCGCCGAGCTGCTCGGCCTTCCACGGGCGCAGCGGCTCCAGGCTGTGGGTGGTGGCGACGTGCGGCACCTCCCGGAGCAGCCCGGCGAGGTGGCCGCCGAGGTTCGCGTACCAGGTGTGCGAGTGCACCAGGTCGACGCCCTCGACGCCCTTCGCCATCGCCAGGTCGACCGACATCGTCTGCAGCGCCGCGGCGCTCGGCGCGGCGCCCGCCAGCCGCTCCCAGGGCTGATAGGTGGCCGCCACCAGCGGCGACTCGCGCGGCGCACCGAAGCAGTGCACGTCGAGGTCGAGGCGCCGGGCCAGCTCGCGGGAGAGGTACTCGACGTGCACGCCCGCGCCGCCGTAGACCTCCGGCGGGTACTCGCGGGTGAGCAGGGCCACCCTCACCGTGGCTCCTCGATCACCTGGCGCTTGCCGATCACCACGACGCCGCCGTCCGAGACCGTGAAGCGGGTGCGGTCGCGCTCGGGGTCGACGCCGATGCGGGCGCCGGGTGGGATCACCACCTGCTTGTCGACGATGGCGCGCCGCACCACCGCGTGGCGGCCCACCTCGACGCCGTCGAGGAGCACGCAGTCCTCGACCAGCGCGTGCGAGTGGAGCTGCACCTCCGGTGACAGCACCGAGCGTCGCACCGTGGCGCCGGAGACGATCACCCCGGGGCTCACCATGCTGTCGACGGCGACGCCGCGCCGGTCCTCGTGGTCGAAGACGAACTTGGACGGCGGCAGCGGGATGTACGCGGAGTAGATCGGCCAGGCGCGGTTGTACAGGTTGAAGATCGGGTGGACCGACACCAGGTCCATGTGGGCGTCGAAGTAGGCGTCGAGGGTTCCGACGTCGCGCCAGTAGCTGCGGTCGCGCTCGCTCTCGCCGGGCACCTGGTTGGTGGTGAAGTCGTAGACCGACGCCTGGCGCCGGTCGACGAAGCGGGGGATGATGTCGCCGCCGATGTCGTGGCGGCTGCTGCCGTTGCGGGCGTCCTGGGCGAGCACCTCCATCAGCGGCTCGACGGTGAAGACGTAGTTGCCCATCGACGCGTAGACCATGTCCGGCGCGTCGGGCAGCCCCACGGCGTCGGTGGGCTTCTCGCGGAAGGCCCGGATGAGGCCGCCCTCCGCCTCGATGACCCCGAACTGGTCCGCCTGGTCCAGCGGCGCGCGGATCGCCGCCACCGTCGCCTCGCACCCGGACGCGATGTGATGCTCGATCAGCTGCCGGGGGTCCATGCGGTAGATGTGGTCGGCTCCGACCACGATCAGGTGGGTGGGGTTCTCGTCCTGCAGGAGGTTGAAGTTCTGGTAGATGGCGTCGGCCGAGCCCGCGAACCAGTGGCGGCCGCGACGCATCTGGGCGGGCACCGGGGCGACGTAGTTGCCCAGCAGCGGCGACAGCCGCCAGGTCTGGGTGATGTGACGGTCGAGGCTGTGACTCTTGTACTGGGTCAGCACCGCGATCCGCAGATGGCCGCCGTTGACGAGGTTGGACAGCGCGAAGTCGACGAGCCGGTAGACGCCGCCGAAGGGCACCGCCGGCTTGGCGCGGTCGGTCGTCAGCGGTGACAGGCGCTTGCCCTCGCCGCCGGCGAGGACCATCGCGAAGACGGAGGGCTGGGCGTGCTGGGCCATGAGCATCGGATGCTGACGTCATCCTGCACCACCGGGCGGGCCCGGCGCCCACCCGGCGCCTCCCGCGACGCACCCGGACAGGGCCGGCCCTCGGGCGGAGGCGGTGCCGTGCCGGCCGCATGGCTCGCCGCCCGGACGGCCGGCTGATCCCGGACATTGACACACGCGTGGTGCCTGTCCAGTATCAATCGCACCGGGCGCCAGGCGTCGCCGGCCACACCACACGGTCAGAGGTCACATGGGGGAGGGGTGGTGAGTACGAGCACAGCTGATGGACCTCGGTCGGTCGAGGGGGCGGCCAGGCGTTCGGAGCCGGTCCGGTCGCGCACCGTCTTCTCCCTCTCCCTCGTCCTGGCGATCGCGCTGGTCATGCTGGTGGCCGGCGTGGTGGCCGGCCGGGCGACCGGATCGCCGAGCGGGCCGGGCGGAGGCGGCGGTGCCGCCGGTGCGGTCAGCGGGAAGAAGGTCGACGTCATCATCAAGGCCAGCGATTCCTCGTTCTGGCAGGTGATGCTGGCCGGAGCCAAGCAGGCCGCCGGCGACTTCGGGATCAGGGTCAGCACCTTCGGCCCCACCTCGGAGACCAACATCGACCAGCAGGTGCAGCTGGTCGAGAACTCCATCTCCCGGGGTGCGCAGGGCATCGTCATCGCCTCCAACTCGTCCGGCGCGTTGAACTCGGCCATCGACCGGGCACGCAAGGCCGGGATCAAGGTGATCACCGTGGACACCCGGGTGACGACGGCCTCGGAGGCCTTCGTCGGCACCGACAACCTCAAGGCGGGCAACCGCGCCGGGCAGCGGATGTGCGACCTGCTCAAGGGGCGGGGGAGGACCGCCGGGTCGGTGATGATCGAGTCGTCGGTGGCGGGGATCCAGTCGCTGGCCGACCGCGACGCGGGCTTCCGGCAGGGCCTCGCCGCCGCCTGCCCCGAGGTCACCGCCTCGGCGGAACGCTACAACAACAACGACATCAACACCGCGGCGTCCCAGGTGAACGACGCGCTGACCTCCAACTCCGAGCTGCTGGGGGTGTTCGCCGACAACAACACCTCGGGCGTCGGCGCCGCGCGCGCGATCAAGGACAACAACCTGGCGGGGAAGGTGGCGGTGGTGGCCTTCGATTCGGACGCGCAGGAGAACGCCGCCCTGGCCTCCGGGAACATCGACGCGCTGGTGGTGCAGAACCCCTACTTCTTCGGGTACCAGGGTGTGCTGCTGGCCGGGATGGCCATCGTCAACCGCATCCCTCCGCGCGACATCGACCCGGGCGCGGTGGTGGCGGACAGGGCGAACATGAACCAGCCCGACGTCAGGCTGCTGCTCGAGCCACCGACCGCGAAGGCCGGCTCGTGAGCACCGCGGCCCCCGCGCCCACCGCCACCGCGGTCCTCGAGCTGCGCAACGTGTCGAAGGCCTTCGGGCCGGTGCAGGCGCTGAGCGACGTGTCGCTGCGGCTGCTGCCCGGGCAGGTCCACTGCCTCGCCGGCGAGAACGGAGCCGGGAAGTCGACCCTGATCCGGGTGCTCACCGGCGCCCTGCGCCGGGACTCCGGCACCTACGAGATCGACGGCGAGCCGGTCACCACGGCGACCCCGGCGACGCTGCGGGCAGCCGGGGTGCAGGCGGTCTACCAGGAGCTCAGCCTGCTTCCCCACCTGTCGGTGGCGGAGAACCTGTTCATGGGACGGCTGCCCTCCCGCAGGGGCCTGGTCGACCGCGCCGAGCTGAACCGCCGCGCCCGGTCGGCGCTCGCCGAGGTCGGCCTCGACCGGGTCGACCCCAACGCCATCGTCGAGGGGCTCTCGGCGGCCACCCGGCAGCTCGTCGAGATCGCCAAGGTGCTCACCGCCGACCTGGTCAAGGTCATCGTCTTCGACGAGCCGACCACGGCGCTGACCGAGGCGGAGTCGGCCGGGCTGCTCGCGCTCATCCGGCGGCTGCGCAGTGAGGGCGTCGCCATGCTGTACGTCACCCACCGTCTCGAGGAGATGTTCGAGATCGGAGACTGGGTGACCATTCTCCGCGACGGCGGCCTCTCCCAGAGCGGACCGATCGGCAACTACGACGAGGACAGGCTGATCACCGCCATGGTGGGTCGTGAGGTGATGGCGCTCTATCCGCCGTCGGAGAGGCGCGAGGCCGCGAGCCCGAGGCTTCGGGTCCGCGGCCTGCGACGTCTCGCGGGCGGACCCAGCATCGACCTGGACGTCGCCGGCGGGGAGGTCCTGGGCATCGGGGGGCTGCTGGGCTCCGGTCGCAGCGAGCTGCTGCTCTCGATCTTCGGCGCCGGCCCCATCCACGACGGCGAGATCCAGATCGACGGACGGGTGGTGAGGCCGCACGGACCGCGCAGCATGATGAGCGCCGGGGTCGGACTGCTCACCGAGGACCGCAAGGTGCTCGGCCTGCTGCCCGAGCTGTCGATCCGGGAGAACGTCACCATCGCCAGCCTGCGCAGCGGCTCGCGTCACGGCCTGCTGCCCGGGCGCGAGCAGGCCGCGGAGGCCGACGCCCTGCTCGACAGCCTGCGACTCCGCGCGGGCTCGTACGAGCAGCCGGTGTCGACGCTGTCGGGCGGGAACCAGCAGAAGGTGCTGCTCGCCCGCTGGCTGTTGACCAAGCCCAAGGTGCTGGTGTTCGACGAGCCGACCAAGGGGATCGACGTCGGCGCCAAGGGGGAGCTCTACGCCGTGATCCGTGACCTCGCGGACCGGGGGCTGGCCATCGTCGTCGTCTCCTCGTACCTGCCCGAGCTGCTCGGCCTCGCCGACCGGGTCCTGGTCCTCCGCGACGGGGCGGTCGCCGGCGAGCTCGGCCGGGCCGCCTCCGAGGAGGACGTGCTGCGGCTCGCGAGCGGAGGCGGTGCGAGCAGGGCCCGGCCCGCCAACCCCACGCCTCGACCGGCGTCCGCCGCCGCCGGCGAGCTGGTGACCCCCGATGCCTAGGCTGCTCTGGCGCGAACCCATCCTCACCACCACGATCACCAGCGCACCGGCGGTGGCCGCGGCGCCGGGCGAGGCGGCGGCGCCGGCGCCTCCACGCACCCGGGTGCTCACGCTCGGCGACATCGCCGGCCGGGAGAGCGGCGGGCTGGTGGTGCTGCTCGTCGCCGTCGGCGCCCTGACGCTCGCCAGCAACGAGTTCCTCACCGGGGGCAACCTCTCCAACCTGGCGCGGCAGGTGGCCATCTTCGGGATCATCGCCGTCGGCCAGCTGCTGGTGATCCTCACCGCGGGCATCGACCTCTCGGTGGGCTCCGTTCTGGGCCTGTCCGGCGCGGTCACCGCCCAGCTGCTCGTCGCCGGCCTGATCGCGCCGGTGGCCATCCTCGTCGGGCTGGCGATCGGTGGCGCTCTGGGACTGGCGAACGGGCTCCTGGTGACCAGGTTCAAGCTGCCGCCGTTCATCGCCACCCTCGGCATGCTGGGCATCGCCAGGGGGGTCGTGCTGGTCATCACCGACGCCAAGACGGTGCAGGGGAACGGGCTGCCGGACGCCTTCCAGTCGATCGCGAACGGCACCGTCCTCGGCGTGCCCAATCTGCTGATCATCGCCGGCGGGGTCACCGTCGCGGTGTGGTTCCTGCTCACCCGCACCGTCTTCGGCCGCTACATCTACGCGGTCGGCTCCAACCCCGAGTCGGCGCGTCTCGCCGGCGTTCCCGTCGCCATGGTGACGGTCGCCGTCTACGCCATCTCCGGCCTGCTGGCCGGGCTCGGTGGGGTGCTGCTGACCTCCCGCCTGGGTGCGGGCATCCCCACCGCCGGCACCGGCTTCGAGCTGAACGCGATCGCAGCCTGTGTCATCGGCGGCGCCAGCCTCTTCGGCGCGAAGGGCAGCGCGCTCGGCGCCGCCGCCGGGGCGCTGATCATGGGTGTGCTCAACAACGGCGGCAACCTGCTGGCGATCAACGCCTTCTACCTGCAGATCGCCATCGGCATCCTGATCCTCGTCGCCGTCGGGTTCGACCAGATGAACACCCGGAACGCCCAGCGGGGCGGCTGAGCCCCACGCGACCCTGCCTCCCCCGCCGCTGGGCCATACTCGGCGGCGGGGGATCGCCGCCGTCGGCCGCGGTCCCGGGAGCGCGCAGTGGGTGGAGGGCAGATGACCGTCGTCGTGCTCGGCGAGGCGCTGATCGATCTCGTCGAAGCGCCGGACGGGTCGTACATCGCCCATCCCGGGGGGTCTCCCGCCAACACCGCGGTGGCGCTGGCGCGGCTGGGGACGCCCGTCGCCTTCGCGGGGCGCCTGTCCGGCGACGGGTTCGGACGCCGCCTCCGCACCCATCTCGAGACCAACGGGGTCGACGTCGGCCTCTGCGCGGCGGCGGCCGAGCCGACCACCCTCGCGGTGGTGGCGCTCGACGGCGGCGGGGGCCCCCGGTACACCTTCTACGTGGAGGGGACCACCACCGCGACCTGGTCACCGTCGGACCTCCCGGCGGGCCTCCCGGAGCAGGTGAACGCGATCCACACCGGTTCCGTCGCACTCGCCCTGCCGTCGGGGGGGGAGGTCATCGGCGGCCTGCTGCGCCGCGAGCGCGGCCGCAGGGCCATCTCGCTGGACCCCAACGTGCGGCATCCCTTCGCCGGCGAGCGCGACCCCTACCGCCGCCGGCTGGAGGGCTGGCTGGGCTGCGCCAGCCTGGTCAAGGTGAGCCAGGAGGACCTCGAGTGGGTGTACCCCGGGGAGGCGCTGGCCGAGATCGGCAGGCGCTGGCGCGCGCTGGGACCCGCGCTCGTGGTCGTCACCCTCGGCCCCGCGGGGTGCATGGCGTTCGTCCGTGACGAGGAGGTCGCCTGCGCCGCCCGGCCGGTGACACCGGTGGACACCATCGGTGCGGGGGACTCGTTCGCCGCGGGGCTGCTCGACTGGCTGGACCGGCACCAGCGCCTCGGCGTCGCAGGGCCGGCGGCGCTCACCGCGCCGGAGACGCTGGCCGCCCTCGACTTCGCGAGCCGGGTGGCCTCCATCACCGTGAGCCGGGCCGGGGCCGATCCGCCGTTTCGCTGGGAGTTGCGGGACTGATACTCGGCCGGTCTGCCGCCGAGTGGGGATGCCCGGCAGTTCTGCCGCCGGTCGAGATTCGCGTCTGGCCGCTCTGCCGCCGGTTGAGCATCGTTCTGCCGCCGGTTGCGATTCGCGTCTGGCCGCTCTGCCGCCGGTTATAACCGGGGGGAGGCTCCGCCTCCCCCCGCTCAGGCCCAAGACATCGTGCGCTGGCGCGCCCGATGCCGGGGCCTACCCCCCTCCACGCCGGCACTCGCCGGCGACGCGCGCTTCGCGCGCTTTTCGTGACGGGGCCACCGGTAGAGGTACCAGGAGGAACGCTGCGCCTTCCTCATACCGGACCCCCCGAGCGGCTTCCGGTGTGGGCGCTGGATCCCCGCATGGGCATCACGGCCTTCCCGGTGGCGCCTCGCTGCGCCGCCCTCTCCTCGGAGCGTGGGGTTATCGGGTAGGGGGCGGG
>JAQBPH010000183.1:0-8610 GCA_028287625.1 Chloroflexota bacterium
GCAGGCAATGATCCGTCACCGAAAGCAGCGTGTTTGCGTCCGGCGGCAGATACACCCGCACCACCTCGGGTTTTTTATTCATCACGAAATCGATAAAGCCCGGATCCTGATGGCTGAAGCCGTTATGGTCTTGGCGCCAGACATGCGAGGTCAGCAGGTAGTTGAGCGAGGCGATCGGCCTGCGCCAGGCGATGGCACGGGACGTCTTCAGCCATTTGGCATGCTGGTTCACCATCGAGTCGACGATGTGGATGAAGGCCTCGTAGCAGTTGAAGAGGCCATGCCGCCCGGTGAGCAGATAGCCCTCGAGCCAGCCCTGGCAGAGGTGCTCGCTGAGCACCTCCATGACCCGACCGTCAGGGGCGAGGTGGTCGTCGCCCGGGAGGACCTCGGCCATCCACGTGCGGTTGGTCTCCGTGAAGACGTCGTCGAGCCGGTTCGAGGCGGTCTCGTCGGGCGAGAAGAGGCGGAAGTTGTCGCGGTTGGCACGGACCACGTCGCGGAGGAGTCGGCCGAGCACGCGCGTCGCCTCGCTCGAGGTCGTGCCAGGGCGCTCCACCGCCACCGCGTACTCCCGGAAGTCGGGGAGGTGGAGGTCGCGCAGCAGCAGGCCCCCGTTGGCGTACGGGCTGGCGCTCATCCGGCGCTCCCCGCGCGGCGCCAGGGCGAGGATGCCGGCGGCCGGGCGTCCCTCGGGGGTGAAGAGCTCCTCGGGCCGGTAGGAGCGCATCCAGTCCTCGAGGCGGCGGAGGTGGTCCGGACGGGCGGCGAAGCCGCTGAGCGGCACCTGATGGGAGCGGAAGGTGCCCTCGACGGCGACCCCATCGACCTCCCTGGGGCCGGTCCATCCCTTCGGGGTGCGGAGAACGATCATCGGCCACCGCGGACGATCGGTGACTCCCCCGGCACGCGCGTGCCGCTGGATCACCGCGATCTCATCGAGGACGCCGTCCAGCGTCTCCGCCATGGCCCGGTGCACGGCGGCGGGGTCGTCACCCGCGACGAACCGGGGCGCGTACCCGTAGCCCTCCAGGAGGGAGCGCAGCTCCGCCTCGGGGATGCGGGCGAGCACGGTCGGGTTGGCGATCTTGTAGCCGTTCAGGTGGAGCACGGGGAGGACGGCGCCGTCGCGGACCGGGTCCAGGAACTTGTTGGAGTGCCAGCTGGCGGCGAGCGGTCCCGTCTCCGCCTCGCCGTCGCCGACGACGCAGCAGACCAGCAGGTCGGGGTTGTCGAAGGCGGCGCCGTACGCGTGGACGAGGGCGTAGCCCAGCTCTCCGCCCTCGTGGATGGACCCGGGCGTCTCCGGTGCGACGTGGCTGGGGATGCCTCCGGGGAAGGAGAACTGCCGGAAGAGCCGCTGCATCCCTCGCTCGTCCGCGGCGATGTCCCCGTACACCTCGGAGTAGGTTCCGTCGAGCCAGGCGTTGGCCACCAGGCCGGGACCTCCATGCCCGGGGCCGGTCACGAAGACGACCTGCAGGTCGCGCTGCCCGATGGCACGGTTGAGGTGGGCGTAGACGAGGTTGAGCCCCGGCGTGGTGCCCCAGTGGCCGAGCAGCCGCGGCTTGACGTGCTCCAGCCGCAGCGGCTCACGCAGCAGGGGATTGTCGAGGAGGTAGATCTGGCCGACGGACAGGTAGTTCGCGGCCCGCCACCAGGCGTCGACGCGATCCAGCTCCGCATCGGAGAGGACTCGGCCGGCTGCTCCGATGGGGCTCCGGGCTTCAGCGACGTCGGTCATGCGGGGTCTCCCTGTGGGACCCGGGGAACGCCCCCGGGGTGATGGCATCCCGGGTAGTAGTCGCCTCGCCGGAGCACCGCGGCGCGGAGGTGACGGCAGGTCGTCCAGTCGGCCACTCGTTCGCCCAACCCGAGTCCCCGGGTGCTCGCCACCTCGGGGAAGCAGCCGGGGCAGAGGGCCACGTCGAGTTCGGGGCCGACGAAGGGGCATCGAGCCGGAGGTGACTCGGGGGCGACACGGTCCATCTCCGTCGGCGACACGTGACCCACCCCAGCGGCTCGGACGGAAGGCCACCATCATGACAGAAATGTTATGGCCACACACCCCGCGCGGTGCGGCTCGAAGATCGGGGTGCGTCGATGTGCGAACTGTGGTCAGTGGCGAGGCCCCAACCGATGTGACCACCGATATGTCAACTCATGGGCGCAACCGTCCCGCCACGGGGGTGCTCCGTCACGCCGGCGTCCGCTGACGTCACGGGCCACGGCTAGCATCAGCGGTGTCGGCAGCCACTGACAAACGCAAACCCTCCGCGAGGAGGGGACGCAAAGCCACGGGTCTCACGCAGACAGCCGGGCTACCAAGGGTCGCCAAAGGAGGTCGACAGCACGGGGTGCTGCCATGGCCTTCCGAGGTCTCCTTCTGCTCGCCGCCGCCGGCGCCGGTCTCGCGGGTGCCGGGTCGACCGCCACCGTCCACACCGGCGAGGGACCGGCCGGTCACGACACCGTCGGCGCGATGGGCACCAGGGCTCTCGCCCTCCCGAACACCGACCGCGTCGAGGCGCCCGCCTCCACCACGCCCCCTCCCGCGCCGACCTCGACGCCCGTCCCCGTCCAGGTCGTCCAGCTGGCCGCGTCGGCCCCCGTCCGGATCGCCGCGCCGAGAGCGCCCCGACCGGTGACGCCGCCGCCGCCACCCCCGGCGCCGCAGGTGCTCCGCAACTCCCTGACCAGCGGTGACGGGACCCTGCACACCGGCGTCGGCGTGTACGACGACTGCACCGGACGCACTCCGCTGAGCAGCTCCGAGGCGGCGATCGACCCCTGCACGAGCGGACCCACCTACTTCGTCGGCCACAACGTCGGTGTCTTCACCCCGCTCATGCACATGACCGTGGGCTCGACCATCACCTACCACGATGGCTCGGGCGCGGCGCACCTCTGGCGGGTGGTGAGCGTTCGCGACGACCACCCCTCGGCCACCGGTGTCGCGGCCCCGACCCAGGCCGACGTGGTCGCCCAGTTCCAGACCTGCGAGACCTACTCGCCCAGCGGGCAGTACGACCGGATCGTGGATGTGGTCATCGCGTGACCGGACCGTCGGACCGTGAGGTCGGCGGGGTCGTCACCGTGGGGGCTGCGATCTGGGCGCCGATGAGGCTGGCGAAGACCCGCATCACCACGAGCCCCGGCTGCGCCAGCGAGACCCGGCGTCCGCTGGCGCCACACAGGGTGCCGAAGATGAGGCCGCCGAGAAGGACGGGCACCTTGACGGACGTCTGCTCCCCGAGCGTCGTCGCCGCCCGGGAGTGCGGGTACTCCACGGGCACGCGATCGCCGAGCTGCGGGCCGTCGGTCAGCGCGCTGCGGAAGAGGGTGTCCGGCCAGGGAAGGATCAGGCCCTCGGGCACGGTGATCGACCCGGAGTTGCGGCTGAACATGACCTCCTGCTCGCCGCGATCCCAGTGGATGCAGGTGAGGTACACGGAGTCGAGGCCGGTGAGCCGCTGCAGCTCGACCAGCAGCCCGCGCACCAGGTCCTCCAGGGGCGGCTCGGTGGAGGCGACGCCCATGGCGGACTCGAGGGCGGCCCAGCGTGGGTCCTCGATCGGCGCCAGCGGCGCGACGCGCAGCATCGGGGGGATCCCCTGGGGCTCGATCGCGCGGCTGATCAGGAACCCCTGCAGCTGGCCACCGCCCTGGCGCACGAGGTACATGCGCTGCTCCACCGTCTCCACCCCCTCGGCGACGACGTCGAGCCCGAGCCCCCGAGCCATGGCGACCGTCGCCGACACGATCGGGGAGTCGGCGTCCAGGGCGGTGATCCGGCTGATGAGCGACCGGTCGATCTTCAGCGTGTCGAAGGGGAAGTCCTGCAGCCGGCCCAGCATCGAGTAGCCGGTGCCGAAGTCGTCGATGGCGATGCGGACCCCGAGGGCCCGGATCTCCCGCAGCATCGACAGCGCCTCCTCCTCCTGCTGCACCGCGGCGCTCTCGGTGAGCTCCAGCTCCAGCAGCCCGGGATCGAGCCCGGTCTCGCCCAGGACGCGGCGCACCGACTCGAGGAGCCAGTCTCCCTCCAGGTCCCGTCCCGAGATGTTGACGGCGATCGACAGCGGGCCGAGGGTGGATCGCGCCCAGGCGCTCGCCTGGCGGCAGGCGGTCTGGAGCACCCAGGCGTCGAGCTCGACGATCACCCCGCTCTCCTCCGCCAGCGCCAGGAAGGCGTCCGGCGCCAGCAGACCGCGAACCCGGTGGTTCCAGCGGAGCAGCGCCTCGACACCGACCACCCGGCCGCTGCAGCTGTCGACCTTGGGCTGATAGCGCAGGACGAACTCCCCCCGGGACACCCCCTGGCGGAGCTCCCGCTCCGCGGCCCTGGTGTCCTCGGAGAGCAGCCGGTGATGGTCCGTGCTGCGGGTGGGGTCGGGATGGGGGGCGGCGTCCGCGTCGACGTGAGCCCTCCACTCCTGACGCCGCAGCGTGTACCTGTCGGCCTGGGCGCGGATCACGACGTCGTCCGCCTCCGCCGCGCCGCGGGCATCCTCCGACATGCCGGCCCGCGCGCTGGCCGTCCTGTCGAGCAGCTCGGCCATCACCGACAGCAGCTCGCTGTAGACGGCGATCCAGTGCGCCGCGTCCTCGTTGGTCGCGTCGTGGCAGTCCCCGCCAGCCAGCCGTCCCGACCCGTCGCTCACGCGATCAGTGGGGTCCGCGAGCGTTCGTCCCCAATCACGGCCATGGCGTGTTCCTTCACCGTCGAACGGGCGCACGCTCGCGTTGGGGCACAGGAGAACAGGTGCCGCCGCGCCCGAACGGCATCGTTCAAGGGTGCTGGTCGCGCCCGAAGTCTGAGCAGTATGCGCTCGCGGTGGAAGCTTTGCAACCTGTCCAACGCATCACCGGTGCGCGACTGCAGTCCGCGCGAAGCGGAAAACCCTCTGCCAGCCTCGACCTGCCCTGCATGCGTGCACACTCTCCACAGGGACGGCATTGGGACCGACGTGCCGCTCGTGAGCAAATGCGGATCTCCCTCGCACCCTCGTGCCGGGAGCGTACCGGGTGTGGCCGTCGACGGCGACCGGCGCCCAGGGCACCGGCGAGGCCGGGGCTCCGCCAGCGTGAGATCCTGCCGGATGCGCTATAGTGACCGGCGACGACCCAGCGGGTCGACCCGATTGCCCGTGCTCTCCTTTGCCTTCTCGAACGGACCGCGCGTCGTTCAGAGAAGTTCGGGAGGGCAGGAGCAAGAGATGTCCAACGGGACCATCAAGAACGTCGCATCCGACCGCGGTTTCGGGTTCATCGCCGCAGATGATGGGAAGGAGTACTTCTTCCATCGGAGCAGCGTCGACAGCACGCTCGACTTCGACCGCCTCAGCGGCGGCGAGGCCGTCACGTTCGAGGTCGAGGCGAGCCCGAAGGGCCCGCGGGCGGGGCAGGTGCGCGCCGCCTGATCGGTATGCGGTCGGCCCCGGGGTCAGGCGGGTTGACCGCCGCGGCCCCCGGGGCCGGGCCGGCCGGTGGCCATCCGGCTGGTAGTGTCCGGGGGGATGCGCCCCACACCGCTCGGCTCCGACGAGGCCTGGCCGCCCCTTCCGCTCGAGGAGTGGCAGGACACGTACGCGACCCTGCACCTGTGGACACAGATCGTCGGCAAGGTCAAGCTGGCCCGCACGACGAAGCTCAACCACTGGTGGAACGTGACCTTCCAGGTGACATCGCGAGGTCTCTCCACCGGCCTGATGAACCACGGGACGCGTGCGTTCCAGATCGACTTCGACCTCCTCGACCACACTCTCGTGATCACGACGACCGGCGGCGCACGCCGGACCCTCGAGCTGGCCTCGCTGTCGGTCGCGGACTTCTTCCACCGCGTCATGGACGCGCTTCGAGAGCTCGACCTGGAGGTCTCCATCTACGCGACCCCCGTCGAGCTGCCCGAGGTCGTCCCGTTCGCAGAGGATCACCTGCACCGGACCTACGAGCCGGATCACGCCGCCAGGTTCTGGCGCGTCCTGGTCCAGTCACAGCGGGTGCTCGGCGCCTTCCGCGCCGGGTTCATCGGCAAGGCCAGCCCCGTCCACTTCTTCTGGGGTGCCTGTGATCTGGCGGTCACACGATTCTCCGGACGGCCGGCGCCCGAGCATCCCGGCGGCGTCCCCAACTGCCCGGTCTGGGTGATGACGGAGGCGTACTCGCACGAGGTGAGCAGCTGCGGGTTCTGGCCGGGGGGGATGGGGATGGAGGCCGCCTTCTACGCCTACGCCTACCCCGAGCCCGCGGGGTTTCGCGAGTATCCGCTCGACGTCCCCGCAGCCCGCTACGATCCCGACCTCGGTGAGTTCCTCCTTCCCTACGAGGAGATGCGGCGCGCCGGCGACCCCGATGCGACCCTCCTGCGCTTTCTGCAGACGACGTACGAGGCGGCCGCGAACCTGGCCGGCTGGGACCGCGCGGCCCTGGAGCGGAGGGCGTAGGGATGGACCTCGGGCTCGCCGACACCGTCGCGGTCGTGACCGGCGCCAGCAAGGGCATCGGGCTGGCCGCGGTCCGCGCACTCGCCGGCGAGGGTGCCCACGTGGTGGCCGGCGCGCGCACCACCGCGAGCCTCGACGGTCTCGCGCGCGTCAGCGCCGTCGCACTCGATCTCGCCGCACCCGACGCACCCGCGCGGCTGGTCCGGCACGCCATCGACGAGCACGGCCGGGTCGACGTGCTGGTCAACAACGTCGGCGCGGTGCGCCTGCGCCTCCTGGGCTTCCTCGGCACCAGCGACGAGGAGTTCGAGTGGGCGATGCGGATGAACTTCTTCACCGCCCTCCGGGCCAGCCGGGCGGCACTGCCGGGAATGGTCGACCAGGGGTCGGGAGCGATCGTCAACGTCGCCTCGGTCAACGCGTTCTTTCAACCGGACGCCGGCACCATCGACTACGGGGCGGCAAAGGCCGCGCTGGTCAATCTCACCAAGTCGCTGGCCCAGGAGTTCGGGCCGCATGGCATCCGCGTCAATGCCGTCTCCCCGGGGCCGGTCAGCACCGAGCTCTGGCTCGGCGAGCACGGGGTCGCGGCGACGGTTGCGCAGGCCACCGGCGTCGACGCCGACACCGCCCGTGCGACGGTCGTCGCCAGCATCGGCGGATTCGCCACGGGCCGCTTCAGCACGCCGGAGGAGGTGGCCACGCTCATCACCATCCTCGCCTCGCCGCGCACCGGCAACGTCACCGGCGTGAACTACATCATCGACGGCGGCCTCATCAAGACGACCTGAGCGCCGGTCCCGTCAGGACCGCCGCACCGGCGTGCTCTCAGCGGCGCGTGCCGTCGCGGATGACGCTGAGCAGACGGGGGATCGCGTCCTCGGGTCGTTCCATGACATAGCCGTGCCCGGCGCCGGTCAGCTCCTGGTACTCGGCGCCCGGGATGCGGTCGGCCAGCTCGCGGGCGGCCGCCACCGGGATGAGCCGGTCGGCGTCGCCATGCTGCACCAGGGTCGGGACCTGGATCTCCCCGAGCCGCTCGGTGACATCGAAGACGTCGCCGACGGCCAGCTGGGACAGCGACTGCATGATGGCGGCTGCGGTCTCGTCGGTGATCGAGCCGGCGAGCGTCCGCGCCAACTCCCGGATCGACGGGTCCTCGCGGAGGAAGCGGTCGCTGAACACGAGTGGGAGCACGATGTCGAGGCCGGACTCGAGGTCGGTGGGAAGCAGGGTGATCCCCTGGATGAGCTCGACCACCGCCTCGCCGGCGCCCACGAACCGCACCGGTGCGGCGCTGGTGCATCCCAGGACCAGGCCGGCCACCCGCTCGGGGTGATCGAGCGCCAGCGCCTGGGCGACCATCCCGCCCATCGAGATGCCGAAGACATGGGTGCGCTCGATCCCCGCGGCGTCGAGGACGGCGAGGGCGTCCTCCGTCATGGTGTCGATGGAGAGGTCATCGGTGAGCAGCCCGGACCGGCCGGTGCCACGATGGTCGAAACGCACCAGCCGGTGGCCGCCCAGATGCGGTCGCAGCGGCGCCCACGCATCCCCGCCGAGCCCGTACGCCATCACGAGCAGGAGCGGCGGCCCCTCGCCCTCCTCCTCCCAGTGGATGCTCCCGTCCTCCGCGTGGGGCACGCGCCGCCTCCCGTCTGAACCGGAGCCGGTGCCGGCCGGCGCCGCGCAAGCCTACGCGACACCGGCGCCGCAGCACCGAGACGCCGCCGCCTGTGACAGCGGGTCACTCGGGGTACCGGGCGCGCGCCTGGCATCGGTCCGGCGGGCCGTAGCGCCATCCCACCCCTGTGCTCCCCCGCGGGGGTGTGGCGGCGAGGGGGACGCTCCCATACGCTGCCGCCAGGTTCCATGGACGTCATCGCCACCGCGCTCGCCTCCCCGCCCGCGCTCGGCCGCGTCGGGCCGCTGCGCCGGTTCGTGCACCCGGTCGCGACCGTGTGCCTGGGCCCGCACACCTCGCTCCGCGACGGACGGCTCAGCGTCGGGGTCGCCGCCGCCGAGGCGTGCTTCCGCAGTCCCGCGCTCGCCGGGGTGCGGATCTCCACCACCCGTCCCGGCGAGAGCGCGCGCATCGTCAAGGTGCTCGACGCCGTCGAGCCGCGCACCAAGGGGCGCGGTGGCGCCGGGGTGTTCCCCGGGC
>JAQBPH010000200.1:0-5288 GCA_028287625.1 Chloroflexota bacterium
CTCCGCAGCCGGGGCAGTGGCCGCCCGCCGCCACCGGGTCGGTGGGGGTGGTGGCCGTGGCAGAGCGCTGGAACACCCAGTCCTCCTCGCCGGCGGCGGTGCCGAAGCGCACCGTGATCGCCTCCAGCGACGGTCCCGCCCGCACCGCGGCGATGGCGGCGTCGCGGAGCGGGGCGGCGCCGGCGGCGGGAGGCGCGCCGGTGGTCCGGTGCCAGACGGCGCGAGCGCCGGCGACCATCGCGGCCTCGTCGAACCCGGGGTCGTGGGCGCGGATGGCGTCGACGCCCGCGGCGATGGCGCGCGGATCGGGAGGCAGCGCGGGGATCCCCGGAGGCGGCGGGGGCGGCTCCGGGTCGGAGCGCCATCGACCGCCGGGGTCCAGGGTCAGGGCGCCACCGAGGATCAGGTCGAGGAGATCGGACATGCGGATCACCTTCACACGCTAGGATCATTGATTCCGTGGCGGGCGGTCGACATCCGTGGCACAACCAGGAGGCTCCCATGCCCGTCCTCCGCACGCTCCTCGCGGTCGCGGCCGCCACCGCCTGCCTCTGTGGCGGCGTCACTCCCGCCCGGGCCACGGTGAGCGCACCGCCGCCCCCGTCGGGGTCGAGCTCTCCCGCCGGGGCCAACGACTGGAGCTGCCACCCGAACGCCGCCCATCCCCGGCCGGTGGTGCTGGTGCACGGCCTCGGCTCGAACATGGGCGCGAACTGGCAGTACCTGTCACCGCTGCTCGCCGCCGACGGCTACTGCGTCTTCGCGCTCACCTACGGCGTCGTTCCACGGCTGATCCTCCCGCCGTTCGACCGGACCGGCGGCGTGCAGCCGATGGAGAGCAGCGCGCAGGAGCTCGCCGGCTTCGTCGACCGGGTGCTCACGGCCACCGGAGCGTCGAAGGTGGACATCGTCGGCCACTCCGAGGGCAGCCTGATGCCCGACTGGTACGTGCGCTTTCTCGGCGGTGCGGCGAGGGTCGACCACTACGTCGGCATCACCCCCCTCTGGCACGGCACCAACCTGCTCGGGCTGGCCACCCTCACCCACGCCGTGCCGCCGCTGGGCCTGTCCGTTGTGCTGGGGGCGGTGGTCGGCCTGCTCTGCGGCTCGTGCCCCGAGTTCGTCACCGGGTCCGCCTTCCTCGAGAGGCTGAACGCGGACGGCGGCCCCGCCGCCCCCGGCGTCACCTACACGAACCTCATGACCCGCTACGACCAGGCGGTGGTTCCCTACACCAGCGGGATGCTCGACGCGCCGGGGGTCACCAACATCGTGGTCCAGGACCAGTGCCCGAACGACGCCCCCGAGCACGGCTCGATGGCCTACGACCCGGTGGTCGCGCGCGACGTGCTCAACGCCCTGGACCCCGCCCATGCCCGCCCGGTGAGCTGCGGCCTCGCCCCGCCGGTCGCCGGCTGATCCGCGCCCGGGAGGACGACAGCGATGGCACCGAGCCTGTTCCAGAGCGCGGTCGAGTCGGGTGACCCCGAGGCGGTGCGCCACTCCCTCAGCGCCGATGCCGTCTTCAACAGCCCGGTGATCTTCGCCCCGTACCGCGGCCGCGACGCCGTCGCCACCCTGGTGGCGGCCGCCATCGACGTGTTCCAGGACTTCCGCTACACCGGCCAGGTGGTCGACGGCGACCACCAGGTGCTGGTGTTCGAGGCCCGCGTCGGTGACCGCAAGGTGCAGGGCGTCGACATCCTCCGGCTCGACGAGGAGGGGCTGGTGGCCGAGCTCACGGTGATGCTGCGGCCCATGTCCGGGATGACGGCGATGGCCGACGCGATGAGGCAGCGGCTGGCGCCGGCCTAGCCCCGGAGCAGGGGCCGGGCGACGTCGTCTCGCGGGCCGGTTCGGCGCGCCGGGGGACGGGTTGGCGTCGCGCTCGCCGAGCTGGCGAGCCCTCTGTCGGACGTTGCCGACTCGCGCGTCCGTCAACCCATTGTGAGACAGAGGTGTCGAGGCGAGAACGGGCCCCGGTGACGGCCCCCACTCCACCGCCGGCGAGACGGGACGACCTCACGTATCGTCGTCTCCCTGGTCGGAATCTGCCGGAAACGTCCCAATGTTTTCCAGTTCCTGCGGCTCTCCCTGGATGGAATCTGCCGGAAACGTCTCAAAGTTTACAACTTTACGATTCTGCAACATATGGCCCACGGCGAGCGTCATAGTAAGTAAGGGCATCAGCCCAATGAAAGGGCATCAGCCCACTGAAGGAGAACCTGTCATTCACTCCATCACGCACGCCCTTCCGATCGTTGGCGGCCTCATCGACTCCACTGTCGGCATCGTCACCGGGGCCTACTACGGCATCGCCGGCGCATCCCACGCCGTCGTCTCCTCTGTCACCGGCGGCCGCGTCTAGCCGCTCACAGCAACCGCCACACTCCTCACGCGTTCCGCCGCACTCTGACTCCGGTGGGCCGCGCTTGCTCATCAATCGGTGAGCCACTCGTCAGGGCACCAGCCCACAAAGGAGAACCTTCATGCACGCCATCACCCACGCCATCCCAATCGTTGGCGGCCTCATCGACTCCGTTGTCGGCATCGCCACCGGGACCGCCTATGGCATCGCCGGCGCCGCCCATTCCGTCGTCTCCTCTGTCACCGGCGGCCGCGTCTAGCCGCTGGCAAGCAAACACCCCACTCCTCACGCGTTCCGCCGCACTCCGACTCCACTGGGCCGCGCTTGCTCAATCGGTGAGTCACTCGTCACAACAACACGCCACTCGTCTCACAAGTACAAGAAGGAACAATCTATGCGACTCACCCGCCGAATCCAGAGCCTGAGCTTTGCCGCCGTCCTGGCCGCAGGCACCGCGACCCTCGTCATCCCGACGACCGCGCGGGCGGCCGCCCCCTGTGACGAGACGTCGCTGGTGGCCGCGATCACCGCGGTCAATGGCGCCGGCGGGGGCGTGGTGACCCTGACCCCCGGCTGCACCTACGCCCTCACCACCAACCACAGCACGGGGCACGGCCCGAACGGGCTGCCGCTCATCACCACCTCCATGACCCTCGAGGGCAACGCCAACACCATCACCCGCTCCGCGGGGGCGCCCGCCTTCCGCATCGCCGAGGTCACCGGCACCGGCAGCCTCACCCTCAAGTCGGTCACCCTCAGCAACGGCTCCGCCGCCGCCGGCCTGCTCGGCCTCGGCACGGGCGACGGCGGCGGCATCTACAACGGCGGCGCGGTGACGCTCACCGGCAGCACCCTCTCCGGCAACACCGCGGGCGGCAGGGGCGGCGGCATCTACAACGGCCTCGGCGCGGCGACCTTCACCAGCAGCGCCCTCTCCGGCAACACCGCGGGAAGCGGGCTCGGTCTCGTCGGCGGCAACGGCGGCGGCGTCTTCAACGACGGCGGTACGGTGACGTTCACCAGCAGCACCGTGTCCGGCAACACCGCGGCGGCCCTGGTCGGGCTGCTCGGCGGCGGGCTCGGTGGCGGCATGTACGCCAACGGCGGCACGGTGACGGTCACCAGCACCCCGGTCAGCGCCAACCACGCCACCGGGAACGCCGGCGGCATCTACCGCAACGGCGGCATCATGACGATCACGACCTCCCCGATCACCGGCAACAGCGCGAACAACTGTGTGGGCAGTTCCCCCGCAGTCCCCAGCTGCGTGAGCTGACGACCGTCCAGAGCACAAGGGCCGCCGACGGGCGGCCCTTCCTCGGGCGGCCCGGGGAGCCGGGCGGCGCGGGAGCCGCCGGCGACGTCAGACTCCGGGCCCATGGAGATCACCGAGCACATCGCCGTCCTTCGCCGGGAGGGTGACCTGCTCGCCGCCGCGGCGGCCGCCAGCGGGCCGGACGCCCCGGTGCCGACCTGTCCCGACTGGCGGGTGCGCGACCTGGTGCGGCACCTCGGCGGGGTGCACCGCTGGGCGGCGGCGCACGTCGCCGAGGGACGCGCCAGGCCCATCGCCGACCTCGACGCGGTGGTCGCCGCCTGGCCCGGCGACGGCGACCTGCTGGAGTGGTTCCGCGAGGGCCACGCCCGGCTCGCCACCGCCCTGGAGGAGGCCCCTCCGGACCTCGCCTGCTGGAGCTTCCTCCCCGCGCCCTCCCCGCTCGCCTTCTGGGCGCGGCGCCAGGCCCACGAGACCGCGATCCACCGCGTCGACGCCGAGAGTGCCGGGGGGACGGCGACACGGTTCTCCCCCGAGGTGGCGGCCGACGGCATCGACGAGCTGGTCATGGGATTCGTCAGCCGTCCCGGCGGCCGGCTGCGCTCCGACCCGCCGCGCACCCTGGCCATCGTCCCCACCGACATCGAGGCCGGCTGGCGGGTGCTGATCGGGCCGGATGGCTCCTGCGGACGGCGCGGGCCCGGCGACGCCGGCTGCACGGTGCGCGGCACCGCCTCCGACCTCCACCTGCTGCTCTGGAACCGGCGCGACGCCGAGGGCGTCGAGGTGCTCGGCGACGCCGAGCTGATGGAGCGGTGGCGGAGCTCGGTGCAGGTCCGCTGGCGCTGAGCCGGGTCAGCCGGGCAGGTGCAGGGTCACGGTGGTGCCCTCGCCCCGCACGCTGGCGACCTCGACGCTGCCGCCGTGCGCCTCGACGACGTCGCGAACGATGGCCAGCCCCAGCCCCGAGCCGGGCGACCCCTCGCCCTTGACGAAGCGCTCGAGCACGTGGGGGAGCAGCTCGGCGGCGATGCCCTCGCCGTCGTCGACGACGCGCAGCTCGACGCCCGGCGCACCACCGTCCGGCCGCACCACCACCCGCACCGAGCCGCCGCGGATGCTGTGCCGCACCGCGTTGCCGACCAGGTTCGACAGGACCCCGCGGAGGCGTGCCGGGTCGGCCTCCAGCGCCGCGGGCGCGCCGGTGAGGTCGGCGACCAGCGTCACCCCGGCGGCGCCGGCGGTGGCGCGCTGGGTCTCGAGGGTGTCGTGGACGAGCACGGCGAGGTCGACGGGCTCGCGCCGCAGCCGCAGCGCCCCCGCCTCGGCGAGCCCCAGGGTGGTGAGGTCGTCGACCAGCACCTCGAGGCTGCGCACCGCGTCGAGGATCGGGACCATGCGCTCGGGACCCGGGGTGTAGACGCCGTCGGCGATCGCCTCGGCCTGGCCGCGGATGATCGAGAGCGGGGTGCGCAGCTCGTGGGCGACCTCGGCGACCACCGACCGGCGCCGCGCCTCGGTGGCCTCGAGCCGGCTGCTCATCGCGTTGAAGGCCCGCGCCAGGCTGCGCAGCTCGGCGGGTCCGCGCACCGGGACGCGCACGCTGAGGTCGCCCGCCTCGATCCGTCCCGAGGCGGCGACCAG
>JAQBPH010000202.1:0-4256 GCA_028287625.1 Chloroflexota bacterium
CCGACCCCGAGGAGCTCGTCGGCCGGGCCGGTGTCCTCGCCACGCTCGGGGAGGAGATCGACCTCGAGCACTTCCCCGTTCAGCTGCACGGGGGACCCGGGATGGGCAAGAGCGCCGTGCTCGCCAGGCTGGTCGCGTCCCGGGGCGTGCCGAGTTACTGGATCGACCTGCGAACGCCAGGTCTCGGCACCGCCGCCGCGGTCATGCGCCTGCTGGCTCGGGCGCTGTCCGTGCGCCGGCCCGCCGGGGACCGGTCCGACACCCTCGATCGGGACCTCCGCAGCACCCTCGCAGAGCAGCCGGACCACCTCGTCGTCCTCGACAACGTCGAGCCGTCGGCGGCGCATGCCGCCCTGGTCGGCGAGCTGCAGGCGGTCACCAGGCGGCTCGTCGTCTGCGGGCGCGAACAGCTCAGCCTGTCCGGCCACGCTCGTCCCCACCGGCTCCACCGCATCGTGGAGGGAATGTCGGAGCGGCTGTGGCTCCGCGCCGGCGGCCCCCCGGCCGACGACGAGGTGCTGCGCGCGATCTGCCACGACTGCCTGGCGGGCCATCCCTATGCCGTCGTGCTCATCGCCGCCGCGACCCGGTCATTGCATCTTAGGTCGGGAGCGTATGACTGGTTCGACCTCGAACGGCGTCTGTGGGAGTGTCATCACCAGGCGCGCACCCTCTTCGGCGGTGACCACCCCGAGCTGCGCGCCGCATACCAGTGCTCGCTCGATACCCTGCCCGACCGTGCCCGCAGGGTGCTCGACGACCTCGTCGTCTGCGCGCCCAGCGGTGTGGGTTCGGAGTGGCTGCGGATGCAGACGTCGACGGCCGACGACGCCTTCGACCGAGCCGTCGGCGAGCTCCTGAGCCGGCGCCTGATTCGCGAGCACCGTGGCGACCGCTACACCTGGCATCCGATGCTCGTCGAGCACGCCGGCCTGCTGCCCGAGCGACGGGGCCATGGCGGCCCGGGCCTGCGCGGGAACCTGGTGCGCCACCTCGAGGCGGCGGAGCAGTATGCGCGGCGGCATTGCGACGACTTCGCCCAGCTCGAGCGTGAGCGCGACAATCTTGTCCTGGGAGTGCAGGGGGCCGCCGCTCTGCGCCGGTGGAACCAGTTCGGAACGCTGTGGCGCACGCTCGAGGAGTGGCTCGAGACCACCGGCGACCACAACTGTCTGGCGGCGATCGAGGAGGCGGTGCTCACCGCTGCCGGTGACGTCCCCGTCGAGCTCCGCGGACGAGCCCTCTTCTCTCGGGGGCTCAGACGCGCCGGAGACCGCTCCATGGCCTCCCTGTTGCAGGACGTCCGCGAGGCACTGAGCATCGCGCGGCGCGTGGGAGACCACGTCCTGACCGCACGAGCGCTGGTCGCGGTGTGGACCTACCAGAGCGAGGTCATCGGCAAGGGCCTCGAGGACGACCTGCTCGAGGAGGCCAGGCAGCTCACCGCGGAGCATGGGCTGGACGCCGGGCTCGCCGCCGAGGTGACCTACCTGCTGGGGCGTTCCAGCTGGCACCGGGGTCACGCCGCCGACGCCGAACGCTGGTTGAAGCTCGCCTTCGATCACGCCAGGGGACGCCCGCGATGCCCCTACGGTGCGTTCGCCTACCGGCTGCTCGGCGACATGGCGCTTGCCTCCGGTGACCTCCAGGACGCCCGGCTGTATCTCGAGAAGGCCGTGGACATGCACCAGTGCGACGAGCTCCCCCGTGCCCGCGGCGTGGTCTGGAAGAGCCTCGCGCGTCTGGAGCACGCCGCAGGGCAGGACGAGAAGATGGTCACGCACCTCCGCCGTGCGGAGGATGCGTTCTCGAGCATCGGCGACGATGCTGCCGCCGTTCGTGCCCTCGCACGCCACCTGCCGTTCCTCGAGGACGACGAACGTGGTGCGGCACTCCGGCGTGCCGACTCCCTGATCGCCAGGATCGCCCATCCACGCCTCCGAGCGCTGTCGCTGTGTGCGGTGGGATTCGGCCTCGCAGAGATGGGGCAACAGGTGGCCGGCAGCCGCTACGCGCGCGACGCCCGTGCGCTGCTCGGGGAGGCCGATCTCACCGCCGACGACCTCGGGAAGATGGCGCACGACCAGGGACGGCTGTGGCAGAGGTTGGACGACCCCGGCGAGGCCGTGACGGCGTTCCGGACGGCCATCGAGCAACGCCGTGTGGCGCTGGTGACGACCACCGCGGACGACGCCTCCACACGGTGGGCGGTGCTTGCGGGGAGCCTCCGCCGTCTCGGGGACGCGCTGAGGGCCGCCGGCGAGGATGAGCCGGCACTGGACTCGTACGTGCGGGCCCTGGAGATCGTCAAGGCACTTCCGCGAGCGTGCGCAGGCCAGCAGGGTGTGGCGCTGTGGAGGGCGATGGCGGAGATCCACACCTCGGCGAACCGTCCCACCCAGGCGAGGAGCGCTCATCTCAGCGGGGCCCGGATGTGCGCCCAACTCATCGAGAACGGGAGGTGGCACGGCAGGCAGCGAGCGGCGCTCGAGCGGTGGCGCGCCATCGCGCTCCTGGCGGCCGGCCGTCCCGAGGAGGCGCTCGTCGCCTACGAGAAGGCCGCCGGGTGCCTGGAGGCGTTGCCGGTGCTCCTCGTGGACGATCTCGCAGGGGTGCACACCGAGCGTGGCGACCTTCTGGAAACGATGGGGCGCGCGGCCGAGGCGGCCGGCGCCTACCGCGAGGCCGTCAGGCGGCTCCAGGAGAACCACGCCGGCGACGAGAGCGTCGCCCGCGCCCTCGAGCGTTTGGCGGGAGCGCTCGGCAGGTACGGCGAGGGGAAGGAGGCCGCGGCCGCCTCGGCTCGGGCGCGACAGCTGCTCGGCCCCCAACGGCGGAGAGAGATGAGAGTGCCGCCGCACAGCGTGTAGTTCCACGGGTTCTGCGGGCGCCGCACAGACCTGCGGCGCCGGCTGCGGGCGGTGGCGCCGCGGCGCGGTGGCGGTGGCGGTGGCGCGCGAGCGGCGACCGGTGAGCGCTGGTAAGGGGAGCGAGATCCAGTACCGGACAAGGTGGGCGCTTGTCCCCTCCGCCGCTCAGGGACCGTCGAACGGGTGGGACCCGGCCAGTGGCGCTGCGGAGCCGGGAAGGCTAGAGCGAGTCCCAGACGAGCGCGGGCGCGACACGTCTTCTACCAAGGACGTTGAATCGGAACGGGAGGTGGAGCATGCTTGCAGCCTCCTCACCCGCTCGCTCGAGCTCTCCTCCGACGTTGGCCTCGTCGCCCACATCCAGCGTGTGATCGGCGTACGACGACACCTCTCGCGCTGGGACGAGGTCCCCGCCGTTGCACAACTCGACGAGCAGCTTTGCCGCTTCACATGGGTTCCGCTATGAGCACATTTGGACCGTTGGTCGAAGCGCTCTGGTTGGCCGCCCACCTGAGCGACCCCAACCTCCGCGTGATCGACTTCCGGTGGCAGGAGGACCAGGCTGGCCGACCGGGATACGAAGCAGGCCACATTCCGGGTGCGGTGTTCGTCGAGCTCGAGGCGGAGGGCCTGTCAGCCGATCCGCCCACCGGTGGACGTCATCCACTTCCCCACCGTGACGCGTTCGAGGAAGCCATGCGCGCCGCAGGCGTCGACCGCGACTCCGTCATCGTCGTCTACGACGATCACAACGGGTTCACGGCATGCCGGCTGTGGTGGACGCTCCGCTACTTCGGCCACGACCTGGTCGCCGTCCTCGACAACGGGCTGGCCGGATGGACGGGGCAGTTGGAGACTGGATGCCGAGCATGTCCCCACGGCGACTTCGTCGCCTGCCCACCGCGGACAGCGATGAAGGTGAACTACGACGCCATGCGCCATCTTCCCGATCACGTGCTGCTCCTCGATGCCCGAAGGCAAACGCGCTATCTCGGAGAGTTCGAGCCGACAGACCCGAAGGCGGGTCACATCCCCCGGGCCCGCAGCGCCCCCTGGGGCGGCAACCTGGACGCGCACGGCCGCTTCAAGAGCCCCGATGAGCTACGCCTCCGGTTCCAGGGGTTGGGTGTCCTCGATGGATCGGACGTCGTCGCCTATTGCGGGAGTGGCGTCAGCGCGTGCGTGAACCTGCTTGGTCTCGAGGTCGCCGGCCTGCCAGGCGCCCGGCTGTATCCCGGCTCCTGGAGCGACTGGTCCACCAGGTCTGATGCTCCGATCGCCACCGGCGACGAGCCCCCACGAGGGTCATGCTAGCCCGGTGACGCGGGGTAGAGCCCCCTCACAAAGTCCGGCAGCACGTCCAGAAACACCTCCGGCGGGAGGAAC
>JAQBPH010000214.1:0-4227 GCA_028287625.1 Chloroflexota bacterium
GGCGTGGTATCCGAGTACCTCGCGCAAGATGAGCACGGCGCGCTGGCGAGCGGGCAGGACCTGCAGTGCGGTCACGAAGGCCAGGGAGATGGCCTCGGTCTGTTCGTAGCGCGCCTCTGGGCCGAGCGGCACGTTGATCGCACCCTCGAGGAGGGCGTCGGGATATGGCTCGAGCCACACGACTTCGCCGAGCCCGGTCGGCTCGGGCGGTTCAACCTCGGGGATGTCCCACTCCTTGGCCGCGCGTCGGGTGGCCGAGCGAAGCGCGTTGAGGCAGCGGTTGGTGGCGATCCGGTAGAGCCATGTGCGCATCGAGGCGCGTCCCTCGAACCCTCTGAGGCCCTGCCAGGCGGCCAGCAGCGTGTCCTGTAGGGCGTCCTCGGCGTCCTGGAGGGATCCGAGCATCCGGTAGCAGTGCACCTGTAGCTCTCGACGGTGCGGCTCGGTCAGCTCTCGGAACGCGTCGCCGTCCCCGGTCCGCGCCCTGGTGATCAGGTCGGTTGTCATCACGTGTCATCACTCCACCCTCGCGTCACGTCTCTCGCTCTCCTTGTCGACCTCCAGTATCGCAGTATCGACACCGGCCGAGCGGCGAACTGGGCGGTGGTGGCGCGCCCAGTTTCTCGCCCTCACGGTGTCTGGATCTTCGACAGCTCGGGATTCACCCACAGGTGCCGCCCCGGGGCGGCGAATGGAGACAGCATGCTGCTGGAAAACAAGAACGCGATCATCTATGGAGCGGGCGGCGCGGTCGGCGGCGCGGTGGCCCGTGCGTTCGCTCGCGAAGGTGCACGCGTCTTTCTGACCGGACGAAACCTCAGCGCCATCGATACGCTCGCAAAGGACATCTCGGCTGCTGGGAGAGGGGCGGAGACGGCCGCGGTGGACGCGCTCGACGAGGAGGCCGTGGAGAGTCACCTCGATGCCGTTGTCGACAAGGCCGAGACGATCGATATCTCGTTCAACGCCATCGGGATTCCCCAGGAAGGGATTCAGGGGATTCCCTTCATCGAGCTCTCGGTCGAGAGCTTCTCCCTGCCGATCTCGACCTATTCGCGGTCGCATTTCATGACCGCCAGGGCAGCCGGACGTCGCATGATCACCCAGCAGTCAGGAGTGATCCTGATGCACACACCAGAGCCCGCCCGTCTGGGTATCCCGCTGGTGGGCGGCATGGCGCCGGCATGGGCGGCGATGGAAGCGATCAATCGCGCGATCTCGGCGGAGTGGGCACAATACGGTGTTCGCGCCGTCTGCCTGCGCACGACGGGCATAAGGGAGACTTCGACGATCGACGTTGCGTTCGGTATCCACGCCAAGGCTCGTGGCATCACACCAGAGGAATTCGCCACCGCGATGTATTCCACGACGCACCGGAAACGCGGTACCACGCTGGCGGAACTCGGTGAAGTGGCCGCCTTTGTTGCCTCCGATCGGGCAGCCGCAATGACCGGGACCGTTGCCAATCTCACCGGCGGACTCCTCGTCGACTGATTTCCTACCAGTGTCTGATGCTGTGTCAACCCGTGGAGAGCGTCACCTCTCCGCGGGTTAACACGCGTCTGTCGTCGAGGAAGGTCGGTCAGCTCTCGGAACGCGGGGCCGTCCTTGGCCCGTGCCCTGGTGATCAGGTCGGTTGACATCACTTGTCATCACTCCACCCTCGCCACGTCCCTGGCTCTCCTCGTCGACCTCTCAGTATCGACACCGGCCCAGCCTCGAACTGGACGGAGGATGAGCGCCCAGTTTCTCGCTGGCGTGGTGTCTACACCTTCGACAGGTCCGAATTCATCAGGTAGGAGATCCCATGTCTACAATCGCAGACAAAACAGTGCTGGTGACCGGGGCCAACCGCGGTATCGGACAGGCACTGGTCGAGGAAGCCTTGAGGCGAGGCGCGAGGCGGGTGTATGCCGGTACCCGCCACCCCTTGACCCGCCCGGACGAGCGCGTCACACCCCTGACCCTGGACGTGACCGACGCCGCGCAGATTCAGGCAGCTGTCGAGAGCGTCGAATCCCTCGACATCCTCATCAACAACGCCGGTATTGCGCTGTTCGATGACCTGAGCGATCGTGCCGTGCTCGAACAGCACCTCGCCGTCAACCTCTTCGGCCCGTACGGCGTCATCCAGGCCTTCCTGCCGTTGCTGACTGCTTCTCGGGGAGCCATCGTCAACAATGTGTCGACGATGGCCGTCGCCCCCTTGCCGCTCACTCCGGCCTACGCGATCTCGAAGGCGGCCGCGTTCAACCTGACACAATCGCTGCGCGCTCTTCTGGCCGGGCGGGGCGTGCGGGTTCATGCGGTCCTGACCGGCCCCACCGACACCGATATGACACGGGGCTTCGACATACCGAAGGCTTCTGCGGAGTCGGTCGCGCGAGCCATCTTCGACGGAGTGGAGAACGGAGAAGAGGACATCTTCCCCGATCCCGCGTCACAGTCCCTGGCCGACAGTTGGCGCAACGGCGCGGTCAAGGCGCTCGAGCGCCAGAATGCGGCGCTGGTAGCAGCAGCGCTCGTCAAGTCATAAGCACGGGGGGGGGGACACGGTGCAACGAGCGTCGGACTTGGGTCCTGATCGTCATCGCGCCCTCGTCGATTCCCGGACTCGCGCCACCGATGTGAGATGTCATCGGTGGCGCGGGCCACGCCAAGCTGTGGTTGTCGTGCCGCCGGACGAAGAATTCTTGACCTACAACCAGGGCGTGATCAAGGAGTTCCGCGCCAACGAGGGAGTCGTCACCCAACTCGGGTTCCCGATTCTGTTGCTGAGCACGACGGGCGTGCGCACGGGGCGATCGACCACCACACCGCTGGGCTTCAGTGTCGATGATCCGCCTCTCACGCCGTCGCCGCGCCGTGTGGCTGTGGCTGGCATTACCAGCCGCCAGAGACATCAAGGAGCCACCATGCCGACTGAAGAGCTATCCGGAACGACCGCACTGGTCACCGGCGCCAGCCGAGGATTCGGCCGCGCCATCGCTGCGGCTCTGAGCGCAGCGGGCGCGAACGTCGTCGGCGTCGCCCGCGACCAGGACCGCCTGAGAGAGCTGCGAACAGAGCTCGGCGAGTCGTTCGTGGCGGTCGCGGCCGACGCCGCCGACCCGTCGGTTGTCGGCCTGCTGATCGACAAGTACCGGCCGCGCACAGTGGTGCTCAACGCGGGGGCGACGCCGCTGCCACGACCGATCCAACACCACACCTGGCAGACGTTCTCTCGAAACTGGGAGGTCGACGTGCAGCAGGTGTTTCACTGGATACGAGAGGCGCTGCTCGCTCCGCTGGATCCCGGCAGCGTCGTGATCGCGTTCTCCAGCGGTGCTGCCATCGGCGGCTCTCCTCTCAGCGGCGGGTACGCAGGCGCCAAGGCGGCGATTCGGTTTATCAGCTCCTACGCGGCCGCCGAATCCGAACGCCACGGGCTTGGTATCAGGTTCGTGTCCGTGCTGCCCCGGCTCACGCCCGCCACCGACCTGGGCGCAGCCGCCGTCGCCGGCTACGCCCAGCGGGAGGCGCTCGATGTCGCCACGTTTCTCGACCGGTTCGGCCCCACCCTCACCCCCGTCCAGGTGGGAAAGATCATCGTAGACCTCGCTGCAGACGCCGGCTACGTGCAGAAGGCGTATCTCGTCACTGCCGCCGGTATCGCCCCCGCGCCCTAACACCTCCATGTCCTCTGAACCTCGAGCCGGATCGGGGGAGGTCGGGGCCGCCAGGGCCATCGCCCGCCGCCGCAGTCGGCGGCGGGCTGGCCGTTCGACCCCGTCGACCTGTTGCCGTTGCCGTGCATCACCGCCACCGATTCCGGGACCCTGGGCGAGCGCCTGTCCGGTATCAGAGCCCCAACAAGCCACACCCTCGGAGCGATCCGCGAGACCACGCGCGGTAGACGCTCGTCGAGGTACGTCTGCACACCGTGGCGTGGCCGACGGTGGCGTCCCTTGACGCGCCATGCGGCATCTCGCGCGCCGTCCTGAACGGCCGTCAGGGTGCGGCCAAGCCCTCGGCTGCGAGACCCTCGCCGGCGGCGTATCGACGCTGTCTGCAGGTCACGAGTGAGCCGAGCGGAAACTCCCAGCGCGCCATGGTGGCCCGCCGTGGATGGTGGTCACCAGCCTCGCTTGGCGGCAGCCAGTCTACGACTGCCGCAGTGGCGTCGGGCCCACCGTCGGGGCCGCCAATGATCCCATAGACCTGGGGAAGCCGGTGCCCCCTGACCAT
>JAQBPH010000221.1:0-4866 GCA_028287625.1 Chloroflexota bacterium
GGCGTCGACGCCGGCGACAGGCTGAGCTCCGGAGCCGGAGCCGGAGCCGGAGCCGGTCCCGCGGGCAGCCGGCTGACCGCGGGGGTGTGGACGCCGCCGAAGCCGACGGTGGGGATGGCGAGCAGGCCGGCGGCGGCGAGCGCCGCCCCGGTGGCCAGGGTGGCGGTCATCGAGGCCGCCTGGCCGCCCCAGCGCGAGAGCGTTCCCGCGAGGGGGGTGAGCAGGGGCAGCTGGCCCAGCCATGCGGCGACGCCGAGCCCGCGCCAGAGCCGGCCCAGCGAGATGTTGAGGAAGGCACGGCAGACCACGGGGTCGAACTGGGTGCCGGCGTTGCGCACCAGCTCCTCGCGGGCGGCGACCGCGCTCATGGTCCTCTTGTAGGGGCGGGCCGCGGTCATGGTCTCGAAGCAGTCGGCGACGCAGACGATGCGACCGCCGAGCGAGATCTCCTCCCCCGCCAGCCTCCGGGGGTACCCGGTGCCGTCGTAGTGCTCGTGGTGGTGCTCGGCGGCGAGCTTCCACACCCCGAGCCACTCGTGCAGGGGGCTGAGCAGCCGGGCGGCGGTCTCGGGGTGGCGGCGCAGCTGCACCCACTCGTCGCCGTCGGGGCGGCCGGGCTTGTTGAGGATCGACGCCGGCACCTCCAGCTTGCCGATGTCGTGGAGGAGCGCCGCCCAGCGGAGCCGGTGGCGGGCCTCCTCGGGGACACCCATCTCCTCGGCGATCATGTCCGCGAAGATCCGCACCCGCTCGGAGTGGCCGCGGGTGCGCCCGTCGTGGACGGTGAGCGAGGCGATCAGGGTGAGCACGGTCACCGCCCCCCGGGTGGCGGGGTCGGCGGGGTCGCGGTCGACGGCGCGGTCAAGCTCGGCGGCGAGCTCCCGCACCCGGCCGCGGCCGCGCGCGATCTTGAAGCGGCGGGGGGCGCGGTCGGGGAACAGCATCGAGAGTTGGAGCAGCGCCACCAGCGGCAGCGCCCGGCGGCAGAGCCGGTCGGCGACGAGGAAGGCGATCACGCTGACCGCCACCACGGCCGTCCACCAGAGCACCGCGTGCCAGCGGTCGACCGGGGCGGGCAGCGCCCGCGAGACGGCGACCGAGACCGCCAGGGTGGCGGCGATGGGGGCGAGGAAGACGACGACGCGCAGGCAGGCGGCGAGCCAGGGCCGCCTCCGCCAGCGCTGCGCTGCCGAGGGGTCGCGGCGGTCGGCGTCGCGGCGGATGCGCCGGCGCAGTCTCACTCTCAAGTCGCTCCTTCCCGCCGGCTGACCGGGCGGTTCATTGGACCACGGACCGGCGCCCGGGGTCAGGAGACGACGAAGTTCACCAGCCGGTCGGGGACCGGGACCACCTTCCGCACCTGCCTCCCCTCGAGCAGCGAGGCGATCCTCGGCAGCTCGCGGGCGCGGCGCTCCAGCTCGGCCGCGTCGAGCCCGGCGTCGACCTGCATCTGGTCGCGCACCCTGCCGTTCACCTGCACCACCACGGTCACCTGCTGGGCGGCGACCATGGCCGGATCGTGCTCCGGCCAGCCCGAGTCGTGGACGGAGCGGCGGTGGCCGGTGCGCTCCCACAGCTCCTCGGTGATGTGCGGGGCCAGCGGCGCCAGCAGCTGGAGCAGGGTCTCGGCGTCGATCCGCCGCGCCGTCCCCTCCGCCGCCTCGCGGGAGAGGGCGTCGGAGAACTCCATCAGGAAGGCGATGGCGGTGTTGTACCGGAGCTCGGCGTAGCGCTCGCCCACGGCGGCGATGAGCCGGTGCCGGCGGCGCTCGCGCTCAGTGTCGTCGGCCTCCGATACGGGGGGGACTCCCCCCGCGCCCCCCTGCTCCGCCTGCTGGGTGACCCGCCAGACCCGGTCGAGGAAGCGCGTGATGCCGCGGATGCCGTCGTCGCGGAAGTCGCCGCCCTCGGTGTAGGGCCCGAGGAACATCAGGTAGATGCGCAGCGTGTCGGCGCCGTGGCGCTCGAGGTACTCGTCGGGGTTGACGACGTTCCCCCTGCTCTTCGACATCTTGGCGCCGTTGCGGATGATCAGCCCGTGGGCGCGGAAGCGGCGGAAGGGCTCGGGGTCGGGCACCAGGCCCTGCTCGTGGAGGGCGCGCATGACGAAGCGCGAGTACATCAGGTGGAGCACGGCGTGCTCGTTGCCGCCGATGTACATGTCCACGGGCAGCCAGCGGAAGGTGCGGTCGTGGTCGAAGGGGCGGTCGTCGAAGTCGGTCGACGGATAGCGCAGGAAGTACCAGGCCGAGTCGAGGAACGTGTCGCTGACGTCGGTCTCGCGGCGGGACGGCTCACCGCACCGGGGGCAGGGCACGTTGACCCAGTCCTCGTTGGCCGCGAGCGGCGACGTTCCCGTCCCCAGCGGCCGGAACTCCTCGACCTCGGGGAGGAGCACGGGAAGCTGGTCATAGGGCACCCCCACCGCGCCATGGGTGGGGCAGTGGATGATCGGGATGGGTGGGCCCCAGTAGCGCTGGCGGGAGATCAGCCAGTCGCGCAGCCGGTACTGGACGGTGGCGTCGCCCCGGCCGAGCTCGCGGAGCCGCTCGACGACGCGCTGCCTCCCCTCCCGCGACGGGGTGCCGTCGAGGTCGGCGGAGTTGAGCATCGGGCCGTCGCCGGCGTAGGCCTCGGCGGCGATGTCGCCACCGCCGATCACCTCGACGATCGGCAGCCCGTGGGCATGCGCGAACTGCCAGTCGCGCTGATCGTGGGCGGGGACGGCCATGATCGCGCCGGTGCCGTAGCCGCCGAGCACGTAGGGGGCGGCCCACACCGGAAGCCGCGCGCCGGTCAGAGGGTGGATCGCCACGGTGCCGAGGTCGACGCCCACCGAGAAGTCGGGCTCGTCGCCCGCCGCGGGCAGCGACGCCCGCCAGCGCTCGACCTCGGCGGCGCGGTCGGGGGCGGTGAACTCGGCGAGCCTCGGGTGGTCGGCGCCGATCACCAGGAAGGTGGCGCCGTAGAGGGTGTCGGGGCGGGTGGTGAAGACGGTGACGTCGGCACGCGCGCAGCCCTCGAGGTCGAAGCGGATGTTCGCCCCCTCGCTGCGGCCGATCCAGTTGCGCTGGGCCGTGACCGTCCGCTCCGACCAGTCGAGGTGGTCGAGGGCCTCGAGCAGCTCCTTCGCGTAGCGGGTGATCTTCAGGAACCACTGGGTGAGCACGCGCTGCTCGACCACGCTGTCGCAGCGCTCGCACCGCCCGTCGATGACCTGTTCGTCGGCGAGCACGGTGAGGCACGACGGGCACCAGTTCACCGGCCCCTCGCGCTGCTCGGCGAGCCCGGCGTCGAAGAGGCGGAGGAAGATCCACTGGGTCCAGCGGTAGTAGTCGGGGTCGGTGGTGTCGACCTCGTGGTCCCAGTCGAACATCGCGCCGAGGCGCTTCAGCTGCCGCTCGCGGAAGTGGGCGACGTTGCGCGGCGTCATCCGGGCGGGGTGCTCGCCGTGCTTGAGCGCGAAGTTCTCGGTGTGGATGCCGAAGGCGTCGAAGCCCATCGGCTCGAAGACGGTGTCACCGAGCAGGCGGCGGTAGCGGCCGTAGATGTCCGCGCCGGTGAAGGCATAGACGTTGCCGACGTGGAGCCCCTCGGCCGACGGGTAGGGGAACATCATGAGGTTGTAGAAGGGCTGCGCCGGGGCGTCGAGGTCGGTGCGGTGGGCGCCGGTCTCCTCCCAGCGGCGGCGCCACTTCGCCTCCACGACGGCGTGGTCGTAGGGGTCGAGGGCGCGAGTGGCGGGGACGGGCTCGGTGGTGCTCATACCTGTTCGTGGTGAACGGGGTTTGGCGAGCGCACAGGGTAACGCCTCGCCGCCACCCCGGGGGGATCGCCGGGATCAGGACCGCGGCGACGCTCGGCGGTCCGGCAACGGCCAGACCCTACACTGGCCGGCGCCGATGACCGTACCCGGGGCCCCCGCCCAGCAATCCACCGCCACCGCCACGCCGCTGGCCTGGGCCGCGGGCGTGCTCGACGGCGAGGCCCGGGCGGGCAGGCTGCGGCGTCCCCGCCGGCGCCTGGGCGGCAGCGGCGCGGTCGCGGAGGTCGACGGGCGGCGGGTGGTGGTCTTCTCCTCCAACGACTACCTGGGCCTCGCCGCCCACCCCCGGGTGCGCCGGGCGGCGGCGGACGCCGCCCTCGAGCACGGGGTCGGCTCCACCGGGTCGCGCCACCTCAGCGGCTGCCATGCCGGCATCGACGACCTCGAGGCCGAGCTCTGCGCCTTCGAGGGCGCGCCCGCGGCGACGCTGGCGCCGAGCGGCTACGCCGCCAACGTCGCCCTGCTCCAGGCCCTGGGCGGACCCGACGCGCTGCTGCTCAGCGACGAGCGCAACCACGCCTCGCTGATCGACGGCTGCCGGCTCAGCCGCGCCGCGGTCGAGGTCTACCGCCACCGCGACCTCGACGACCTCGACCACCGCCTGCTGGCGGCCGGCGGGCGGCGGACCGTGATCGCCAGCGACAGCGTGTTCTCCATGGACGGGACGGTGGCCCCGGTCGCCGAGCTCGTCGCCCTCGCCGAGCGCCACGGCGCCTGGCTGGTGCTCGACGAGGCCCATGCCACCGGCGTGCTCGGGCCCGGGGGCCGCGGCGCCGCCGCCGAGGCGGGGGTCGACCCCCACCATCCCCAGGTGGTGCGTGTGGTGACCCTCTCCAAGGGGCTCGGGGCCCAGGGGGCGGCGATCTGCGGCCACCCGGTGGTGCGCCAGCTGCTGCTCCAGCGCGGACGCGCGCTGATCTTCTCGACCGCCCTCCCCCACCCCACCGTCGCCGCCGCCCGCGCCGCCCTCGCGGTGCTCGCCGCCGAGCCGCAGCGGGTCGACCGGCTGCGCGCCAACGTCGCCCGGCTCCGCGCCGCGC
>JAQBPH010000226.1:0-2551 GCA_028287625.1 Chloroflexota bacterium
CGCCGCCTCGATCGCCTCCTGGCCGTTGCGCGCCTCGCCGATGACCTGGAACTCCGCCTCGGCCTCCAGCACCATGGCGAGCCCGCGGCGGACCACGTCGTGGTCGTCGGCAAGGACCACGCGCAGCCGAGTCCGGGGCGGCGCGGGGCCGGCGGGATCAGTCGACACGGCAGGTCAGGCGGGGCAGCCGGGCGAGCACCCGGGTGCCGCCCTCGGCGAGCCGCTCCACGGTCAGGGTGCCGCCGGCGGCGCGCGCCCGCTCCGCCATGCTGCGCAGTCCGAAGCCGCGATCGGGGAGGCGGCCGCCCACCTCGGGGACGCCGACGCCATCGTCGGTGATCTCGACGCTCGCCTCTTCGGCGGCGATCCCGACCTGCACCCGCACCTGGTGCGCGCGGGCGTGCTTGGCGGTGTTGGTGACCGCCTCCTGGGCGATGCGGAAGATCACCTTGCGGAGCTCGACGTCGAGGCCGCCGAAGCCGGCCGGCACCGCGGTGCGCAGGGTCAGCCCGGGCGCCAGCGACTGCACCGAGCTTCCCAGCTCGGTGAGCAGCTCGCTCTCGGTGAGGTGCGCCGGCCAGATGTCGAAGATGGCGTGCCGCACCTCCTCGAGCGCGTCCTGGGCGACCTGTCCCAGCTCCTCGAGCTGGCGGCGCATCGGCGACGCCGACCCCGCCTGCCGCGCGCAGCCGTCGAGCTGGTAGACGATGCCGAAGAGCGCCTGGGCGATGCCGTCGTGCATGTCGGACGCGATCCGCATCCGCTCCTGCTCCTGGGTGAGCTTCTGGGTCCGCTCCACGCAGAGGCGCACGTTCGAGAGGGCCAGCCCCGCCTGGGTGGCGAGTCGCTCCAGGATCGCGGAGGTCTCGGCGTCGAGGGAGGCGCCGCCGGCGGGCGCCTGCACCAGCAGCCCTCCGACCAGGTGCCCGCGGCAGCGCACCGGGACCACCACGATGGACCGCGGTTCGGGGCCGAAGAGCTCGAGCAGCCTGCGGTCGGCGTCGGACTCGGCGTCCTCGGTGCCCACCATGCTCGATGCGCGCTGCTCGAGGGCGCGGGTCAGCACCCCGTCGCGGGCGCCGAGGTCCAGGTCGAAGAGGTGTCCGACGCCGGGCGCGCGGCGGCCGCCGGTGGCCGCGAGCCAGCCGGTCATCCGCGTCTCGGTGGGGTCGCAGAGCCCGAGCACCGCGCGCGGGTAGCCGAGCAGCTCGGTGACGCCCACCACCACCCGCTCCTGCACCTCGGTGACGTCCATGGTCGTCTGCATGGTGGTGGCGATCTCCTCGAACGCCTGCAGCTCGCGATTGCGCTGCAGCAGCTCGAGGTTCCTGCGCTCCAGCGCGGTGCGCAGCGCCGCCTCGCAGGCGGCGTCCTCGGCGGCCCGGTTGGCGGCGCGGACCGCCTCGGCGAGCACCAGGCATGCGAGCACCGCGCCGGCGGCGACCGCCCCGGTGAGCGCTCCCGGCTCCGGTCCCCCGGGCGGCCGCAGGCCGGCCAGGGCCAGGATGGTGCACGCGACCAGGAGAGACCCGGGGGCGGCGGCCAGGCCGAGGCGCCGGGGCAGCAGGATGGCGCCGGCGAGCACCGGCGCGAGGGCATAGAGGAGGAAGGTGTCGACCCCGCCGAGGGCGATCAGCAGGGCGGCGAGGAGCAGGTCGGGCACGAGCAGCGCGGGATGGCGGCGAACCGCCTCCCAGCCGCGCCGGCCGGCCGCGGTGACCACGGCGGTGGCGAGCACGGCGGCGCCGATCAGCACCGCTCCCCGGGCGCCGTCCTGCACGGAGCCGCGGACGCTCCAGACCACGGCGGCCACCGCGCAGGCCAGCCAGCGCCACCACACCAGGGCCCAGGTCAGGTGCGAGCCCGTCCCGGCGATCCCCGGAGACGGTGTCGCCGCCGACCGGGCGTTCGGACGAGCGTGGATCACGGGTGGGCCCCCACGCCGCGGGTGTACCACAGGCGTGCGGCAGGCGGACGACTCGAACCCGCGGGGCGGGGCCGCTCCGGCGGGAACGCCCGGGCACGAGCTCGGGTGGCGCGGGATAATGGCGGTTTCGGTGAAGGGACTGCCGGGGGGTCGCCGACCTGAACATCACGCTCACCCAGCTGCGCGCCTTCTGCGCGGTGGCCGAGACCCGCAACTTCCGCACCGCCGCAGAGCGGCTGCACCTGAGCCAGTCGGGTGTCTCGGTCCAGGTCGCGGGCCTCGAGCGCGGGCTCCGGCTGGCGCTCCTCGACCGCCGTCCCCCGGGATGGCGGCTGACCAGGGCGGGGGAGGTCATCCTCGAGCGCGCCCGCGCCATCGTCGAGCAGGGGGCTCTGCTGGAGCGGGAGGCGGCGGCCATCCGCTCCGGCGTCCGCGGCCAGTTCCGCCTCGGTGCCACCCTCAGCATCGCCGACCACTCACTCTCGCTGATGCTGTCCGACTACCTCCGCAACCACCCCGAGGTGCGCGTCTCGGTGCGCGTCCAGAACACCCGGGAGATCGAGCACGCGGTGCTCGCCGGAGAGCTCGACGTCGCCCTGATCGAGGGCTCGCTGAGCAGTGGCG